>JAHFCS010000129.1:0-1046 GCA_023249395.1 Gemmatimonadota bacterium | reverse complement strand
CACCGCTGTCGACGTAGAGGGGCATGGCCAGCCCGAACAGCAGCGGCACAGCGGCGAGAGTGCGCTTGAGCAGCGCGCCGAGCCACGCGCCGAAGCACGTAAAGATCGCAACGCCGGCCGCGAGCGCGAACACCGTGGTCGCTGGAGCGACGGGAACGACGCCGTAACCGAAAACGATCGCCAGGAGAGTGATGCCGAGCGCTGAGCCTGACACGCTTGCGGCGACAACAAGCTTGCCGGCGAGCACGATACTCGCGGAGGCCGGTGCAAGGCGGAGAAGCTTGACCGTGCGCCGCTCGAACTCACGTGCAGTTGCCATCGCGCCCAGAATGCCGGCGATTACCATCGCATCGAGCGCCAGCGCGCTCACGACGAGATACGGGATGTAACCGGTATCGTGCGGGATGACGTCGTGCTCGGCCATCACCACCCGGACGCCCGGAAAATTGTTGCGGTGCCCGAATGCGACAATCGCCGCCGGCAGTGCGCGCTGCACGTCATTCGTGAGGTCGATGTTGACGTTGTCGATCCGCACATCTATCGGCACGGTCACGCCGCGCGCGATGGAAGAACTGAAGCCCGGCGGAATCGTGATGATGGCGACGAGTCTGCCGGAGCCGAGCGCGGCCTCGGCTTCCTCGGCGCTCATGTACTTGAGGGCGAATGAGTGGTGCGCGCCGTTCAGCGCCTCGACGAATTGTTTTGCGTACGGTCCGCCGTCGCGGTCGATGAGCGCTGTCGGCGCATACGCTCCGGTGAGCCCGAACAAACTCACCATCGCGAGAAAATTCACCGCTGCGAGCGCGGTGAGCACGACGAAGCCGCGATTACGGCGAAGCTGTGCTGCCTCGAGCGTGGCGCTCGCCCGAAACAGCCTCCATGCGCTCACGACTGTCCGTTCGCGGCGGTGAGGGAGCGGAACACCTCGAGAAGATCCGGCGACCGGGTGCGAAAGCCCTCGACGGCGCAGACGGTTCGCGCCTCGCGCACGATGTCCTCGGGGACCGTATCGGCCGCGAGATAGACGCGAAGACCGAAGTCTACGG
>JAHFCS010000128.1 GCA_023249395.1 Gemmatimonadota bacterium | reverse complement strand
CCAAACACGGGCCGTCCATTTCTGATCTCCGTCCAGCGCTCCGTCGCTCTCCTCGGCGGCAGGCACCAGTTCACGTGCTTGTGCCATTGCGCAACGCTTATCGGTATACGAGCGTCAAGCTCCGCGGCAGTATAGCGCTTTGGCGCCGTATACATGGCACCGATCAGGACGAAATCTCCCCGATTATCCTTCCTGTATAACAGTGAGGTCGGTTTTCCAGGGTTGAATCGGAACTGGTTCTCCAGCGCCCACAGGTTCTTCGTGAAGTGGTAGACACGCTGATTCCTGATCTGCGGAGCGAACATCCTGAATCCATCGGCTTCTGCGATTCTCACGTCGCGATACTTCGTGATCGCCAACCGCAGGTCGTTTGCTATCGCACTGGCCCGGATCGAATCCCCGGGGGTCATCGACCACCGCGGCGTGAGCTCCAGGTGGGCGGTTATACCGGACATGTCCGCCGTGCTCATCGGCGCACCCACTTGTGCGAATGCTGCGCCCGTATTCGCCGCAAACATCAAGGACATAACGAGCAACGTGGGAAGGAGTGCGGCTCTCAGCTGATTCCTCATGATCTGCTGCTACCCTGGTCCCGGGTAACTGGTACCGGGTACCGGGTAACCAACCGCTCGACTGCGGCACCGACTGTACTAACACCGAGACCACGAATCTCGCTACCGTCCCAGAAAATGTTCTCACCGGGAATATTGTACGGCGCATATGGATAATGATCCCGCTTGAGCAGTACCACAGCGGGCTTTCTGAATGCCGACGCCGCGTGCGAAATGCTCGTGTCAGGTGTGAAGACCATGTCGGAAGTCCCCACTAGCGCCAGGGCGTCCCGGAGACGAGGCGTTGGAACGGCGACCGCAGCTGTCGCCTCAGCCACGGCCCTGACTCGATCCCACTCGCTTGGCAGTCCGATCACGACAATCGAAAGGCGGGACGCAGCTGCACGGACCTTCCGTATTACCTTGATAAACTTTACATCCTGCCAGCGCCGTTTCTCCTCGGATGCCGAGAGATTCATCAGCAGGCGGGCATTCGGCGACGGACCTGCTTTGCTCCAATGCGATTCCGCCTCCTCGCGCTCTAGGTCGGAGAGAAAGATCTCCGGTTGCCAGTCCACGAAATCAGGATTTACATCAAAGGGGAGTGACAGTGATTTTGATCCCTCGATGTAGGGGGTAGATCGGTCGTAGCCCTGAACGCGGACGTTGTAGATGAGGTCGTTGTTGCCGCCGCCAACTCCTACGCGATACGGTGCTCCAGCTGCCAGCATCAGCATTGGAGTGGACGCAAAAATCTTCGGATTGTTAATCCGCCCGTCGACGATCACGTCGTAGTGCTCGGCCCGAAGCCGCCGCATCAACTTCAGGTAGCTCGCCCACGATGCACGGTCGAGCATGAAGAGTTTTCCAACGTGCGGATTGCCGTCGAGCACCGGCGCCGTAGATGGATTCGCGACCACGTCCACTTTCCCGCTTTTCGACGCCTCTGCCAGAACGCGAATCAGACCGGTCGCCATGATCATGTCGCCGATCCTCTCGTACCTGACAAATAATGTCCGCAATGGACGTGCGTCGAACGTTGAAACATCCACCGCGCGCGGACCTGGCAGTCCTCGCCCGATCGCCCGCATCCACATCGCGCGCCATGCACGCTCAAGCCGTTTCGGATCCACCTGTCAACGGTAGCTCGAGGAGTTTGCGCGCTGGTTGCGGATCGAGCGCCTGGAAAACGTGAATTCGATCGATCACGGCGGGAACGTGGACGCGCAGCGTGAGCAGCTCACGCGTTGCTTCCTGAGTCAATGTCGGGTACAGACTCAACGTGCAGTGAGGGCTGAAGGTGAAGCGCGCTCGCGCAAAGGGCAGTCCGCAATTCGCCAGCCGATCGTGAAACGCTCTCAGTGGCCCGTGCGGATCGAGCGGAAGAACTAGAATCTCCGTCTGCATGAATCTCATCGGCGGCCCGAACCGAAGCGCCATGGGCTCGGTGCTCGACGTAATCGGAGCCAGCTTTTCCCAAAGCTCCACTGCGGTGACCGATGCCGGGATAGGGCCGACTCCCGAGGAGCCGGTTATCGTGACGTGCGGAGCTTTATACCTAGCCAATCGCGGGTCGAACCATTCGTTGATTGCCCTGATCTGCTTACCCGCTTCGCCGCCAAGCTCCGCGATGATGAAGATCCCGTTGAGCTGCACGTCTTAGAAGCGTACGGAGGATATCGTCGGTATCCAGCCGCCTCCGTCCACATGACTTACACCGGCGCGCAGCAGCGTTCGGTCAAGACGGTTGTTCGGATGCGTGTGTTGGTAGCGAACCACCTTCAGACCAGTAATGGTGCCAATGGCGGCACCTGCCATTACGTCGGTCGCCCAGTGCTGTCTGTTGTAAACACGAGATACACCGGTGAGTGTGGCGCCGCCATACACGATCGGCCCAATGATCCAGCGTGTGCCGGGCCACCAGCGTTGTGTCTCCGTTGACACGGCTGCGGCAAATGCAAAGGCGCTCGTCGTATGTCCGGAAGGAAACGACCGGTAAGCGTCGTTCCTGAGCCCGCGCATGAACTGGAAGTTGTCCGCGCTGTCCGGACTCGCATATGGGCGGGCGCGGCCCACTGTAAACTTGAGTGTCCCTGTCACCATATCGGCCAGAACGATCGACTCCACCGTATGAAGGCCAAGATCCTCGGTGCGCCGATGGCCATCAAAGCGCCCGACAAAATACAATGCCGTCCCTGTCACGAGGCTTCCCGGATCACCAAGGAGCTTAAATACGGTGGCCCCGGTATTCAGAATTCTTCTCGACTGTAACGCTGGCCTCTGAAGCTTGTTGGTCAGATTTCGGTCGAGTGGTGCAAGACCGATTGTCGCGCCGGTAAACGCCCCGACCATCACAAGGTCACGCAGGGTGAACAACGGCTTCGGCTTCGACGTGTTGATCGTATCCGTTGTCTGCGCGCCGATCGTACCTCCCAGGATCATCGAAAGGCACAGAGCGCCATGAATCAATCGAGACAAGTCAACCCCATTATGGTTCCAGAATCTTCGAACTGGCCAAACTTACAGGAAGGTACATAGCACACCCCTTGCCGCTGTTCCACTAAAGGCCCATATCCCTCCTGTGTTGAACATCGACCTTTCGGGGCGCCGGGCGCTTGTAGCGGGGGTTGCCGACGACGGTGGCTATGGGTTTGCCGTCGCCAAAGCCCTAGCCGAGGCGGGTGCCACTGTCTGCGTCGGTACCTGGCCACCGGCGCTCAATATTTTCATGAACCTCATCAAGCGCGGCAAGATGGACAAGTCGCGCCGCCTTTCCTCCGGCAAGATAATGCAGTTCGAGAGGATTTATCCGCTCGATGCCGCATTCGATTCCCTCGACCAGGTACCTGAAGACATCCGCGCCAGCAAACGCTATCAGGGCACTGGAGACTTCTCGGTCGAGGGACTGGCCAATCGGATTCGCACCGACTTTGGAAAGAGCTCGCTCGATATCGTCATTCACTCCCTAGCAAATGCGCCGGAAGTGAAAAAGCCGCTCCTCGAGACGAGCCGGTCAGGCTATCTCGCGGCCTTGAGCGTCAGTGCCTATTCGCTGGTCTCCATGGTCAGCCGGCTCGGACCGTTGATGAGCCGTGACGGCTCGTTCCTCTCGCTTACGTATATGGCGAGCGAGCGCGTCATTCCGGGCTATGGTGGTGGAATGTCTTCAGCCAAGGCCGCACTCGAGAGCGATACACGCACACTCGCGTTCGAAGCGGGGCGCAAGTACGGGGTACGCGTAAATACCATCTCGGCCGGTCCGTACGCGTCACGGGCAGCCAGTGCCATCGGCATCATCGAGCGCATGGTGGATTACTGTGCGATGAATTCCCCTCTCACCGACCCTCTCACGGCAAACGAGGTCGGCGTGGCCGCTGCGTTTTTGTCCAGCCGGCTGGCGAGCGGAATCACCGGCGCCACCATTTACGTGGACAAGGGGTATCACGCGATGGGCATGGCGGTTGGCGCGGTCTCGAACCAACCGAGCCGACCGTAACGAGCCTTTTCGAGCTTCCGACGCGAATCCGTCCGACACCTGCGACATACGTCCACAATCCTCAAGCCGACAGTGCTCCGCTACTATCTCGCCGCCTGCGCATTCCTCCTGAGTGCGCAAGGCTGTTTTATCATCAGGCGACAGATCCCGGCGCCGGCTCCGAAAAGCGCCACCGAAAAAAAAGCTGAAGCCGTTGACAGCGTCGAACGGGCGACAGGACTGAAGCCGTACGCAAAGATCATCCGTCCGGGTGCGCTCATGGCCAACGGCCTTTTTCGGACCTATCGGCTTGGCGATACCCTTCGCTTCGAGATTCCGCGCCGAGAGCTGAACAAGGACATGCTGCTCGTCGGCCGATTCGCGAAAGCAAGCGGCGGCACCACCTATGGCGGGGACGAATTTACCGAGCGCGTTCTCAGATGGGAGCAACAGGGCAATCGCATCCTGCTGAGAAGCGTCACTTTCGAGATCACCGCGGATTCGACCCTCCCGGTTTATCGCGCCGTCACCCAGGCAACCTATCCTCCGGTCGTCGCCGTTTTCCCCATCGAGACCTACGGACCGGACAGCTCGGCGGTCATCGATGCCACACGTCTCTACACGACGAATGTCCCCGAATTCGTCGGGGCCCGGGGCTCACTCGACGAAAAGAGGTCGTTCATCGAGCGAGTGAACGCATTCCCCGACAATGTCGAGGTCGAAGCGACACAGACTTCGACCCCCGAGACTCCTCCCGAGACACAGCGCGGAACAGGGCCGGTAACGGCGACGAGCATTCTCGCCCATTGGAGCATGGTCCGGCTTCCCGAGCGGCCGATGATGCCCCGTCTCACCGACAAGCGTGTTGGATATTTCACCGTCACGCGGACTGATTACGGAACCGTGCAGCAGCGTGCGGTCCCACGATCCTACATTACCCGATGGAGACTCGAGAAGAAATTTCCCGACTCAGCTCTCTCCGATCCCGTAAAACCGATTGTGTATTACATAGATCCGGCTACTCCCGCACAGTGGATCCCGTGGATCAGGAAGGGCATTCAGGACTGGCAGCCAGCGTTCGAGGCAGCGGGTTTCCGGAGAGCGATCATCGCCCGGGACCCTCCTTCACCGGCGGAGGATCCTGACTGGTCGCCCGAAGACGTCCGCAATACCGTCATACGCTGGTTGCCCTCGACGACTGAGAACGCCGTCGGACCCTCGGTCTACGATCCCCGCACCGGTGAGATCGTAAACGGCTCGGCGCGAATTTTTCACAACGTGATGAATCTCGCACGCAGCTGGTACTTCACACAGGTATCGCCCCTCGACCCGCGAGCACAACGTCTTCCCTTCCCTGATTCGCTCATGGGACGGCTTGTAGAGTACATCGTCGCCCACGAGGTCGGGCACACGCTGGGTCTCCAGCACAACATGAAGGCGAGTTCCACTTACCCGACCGACAGCGTTCGGAGCGCAACGTGGGTGCGGAGGATGGGTCACACTCCTTCGCTGATGGACTACGCGCGCCTCAACTATGTCGCCCAGCCGGAAGATCGAATCGATCCGGCAGACCTCGTTCCTCGCGTCGGACCGTACGATGTGTTCGCAACGATGTGGGGTTACAGGCCAATCCCGGGAGCGCTTACTCCCGACGCTGAGCGACCCGCGCTCAACAGTCTGGCGGAGATCCAGGATTCAGTTCCGTGGTATCGCTTTTCGACTTCCGGTGACGGGGACATCGATCCCGGTGACGAGACTGAGGCGGTTGGCGACGCTGATGCCGTGAAAGCCACCGGCTACGGCCTTCGCAACATTCAGCGCGTAGTGCCACTCCTGATGTCGGCCACGCTACGTCCTGGCGAGGACAATACGGAGCTGATCGAGATCTACGAGCGATTGATCGATCAGTGGAGCCGAGAGCTGGAGCACGTGGTCAACGTCGTCGCGGGCTCCGAGTCCCGTGAGAAATACGGCGGACAGCTGGGTCCGCGCTTCACCCCACTTCCGCGAGCGCGACAGAAGGCGGCAGTGCGGTTTCTCAATGAGCATGCTTTCACCACTCCGACATATCTCCTCGATACGCGCATTCTCAGACGGATGGAGCCCGAGGGGACCCTGAAGCGAATCGGCAGTGCACAGTCGCGGATCCTCTTCGGGCTCCTTGATACAGATCGTCTCACTCGGCTCGCTGAATACGCGGCGCTTGGAAAACGAAGCACGGGAGCCGAGGGTGATGTCTATTCTGTACCTGAGCTGCTGGCGGATGTGCGTCACGGAATCTGGAGCGAGCTCTCGGCTTCGAGGGTGACGATCGATCCGTTCCGCCGCGCCTTGCAGCGAACGTATCTTGCGCAGGCAGACAACAAGATCAATCCCACGCCGGCGATCGTGATCACAAGCGCAACGCCGAGCGGCTCACGGTCGCGGGTGGGCGTCGGACCCAACAACGACCTCCGTGCGC
>JAHFCS010000127.1 GCA_023249395.1 Gemmatimonadota bacterium | reverse complement strand
CCAGATCCTCGATCTTTACGCCTGTATCCGCCCGGTGAGGTACTTCGAAGGCGTCGGTGCGCCAGTAAAGGAGCCGCAGAAGGTAGACATCATCATCTTCCGCGAGAACATCGAGGACGTGTACGCCGGCATCGAGTGGAAGGCGGGATCGCCCGAAGCGACGAAGCTGCGCAACTATCTGCACGATGAGTTCGGGACCGAGATCCGCGAGAATTCAGCAATCGGAATCAAGCCGATGTCGGCTTTTGGATCGAAGCGGCTGATTGAGATGGCTATCCGCTATGCGATTGCCAAGAGCCGCAAGTCGGTGACTCTCGTGCACAAAGGCAACATCATGAAGTTCACCGAAGGTGCATTCCGCGACTGGGGCTACGAGCTGGCGCGCGAGAAATTTCCCGACACGACAGTCACCGAAGCCGACGCGGTCAAGCCCGGAAAGGACACCCGCGCCGACGCCGTCGTCATCAGGGACCGCATCGCTGACTCGATGTTTCAGCAGCTGCTTCTCCGTCCCTCCGAATACTCTGTGATCGCGACGCCAAACCTCAACGGAGACTATCTGTCCGACGCTGCCGCCGCCCAGGTAGGTGGGCTTGGCATCGCGCCGGGAGGAAACGTCGGCGACGGCGTCGCGGTCTTCGAGGCAACGCACGGGACTGCGCCCAAGTACGCGAACCTCGACAAGATCAATCCGGGCAGCGTCATTCTCTCGGGCGTGATGATGTTCGAGTACATGGGCTGGAACGAAGCGGCGCAGCTGATCACCAGGGGAGTGGAGAACGCGATCAAGTCGAAGCGCGTCACCTATGATCTGGCGCGTCAGATGCCGGGCTCCACTGAAGTCTCGACCTCAGCCTTCGGCGATGGAATCATCGCCGGCATGAGTCAGTAGGTGCCTCTCGAGCTGGAGCTAAGCTCCGCGAGCGTCGCCAGTGTTCGCACGCCTCTCCTCGCGATCGCGATGGATGAGAAGCCGGGTGCAGCCACGCTCGTAGATCTCGATAAGGCGCTCGGTGGCGCACTTCAACGTGCGATCGAAGGACGCGAGTTTCGCGGAGCTCGCGACGAGATGCTTCAGTTCAGCGGAGTTCCCGAGGGCGCGCGTCGAGTCCTGCTCGTCGGGATGGGGAAGACAGCCGACCGACCTGGAGCGTTGCGCCGCGCCGCCGCGCTTGCGGCTCGGCAGGCCAACAAGCTTGGCTCTGGTGAGATCGCATTCCACGCTGGAATACTCGACGAAAAGTCGGTGGAGGCGGTGACCGCCGGATTGATCGCCGGGAGCTGGGAATACAAGGACTTGAAGAGTCCTCCGCCCGAAGAAGAACGCCGCGCACCGCTTGCGCGGGCGACAATCCTTGCCGACGACAACGAGGCGACTCGCCGCGGCTTCGCTGCCGGCCAAGCCATTGGCACGGGGCATTCACTTGCCCGCAGCCTCGCGATGATGCCGGGGAATCTTTGCACTCCGGAGTTTCTCGCGACTACCGCGCGAGAGATCGCCGAGCGCTACGGCATGAAGCTCACAGTACTCGGTCGTGCCGAGATGACGGCCGAAGGAATGGGCTCGTTCCTGAGTGTCGCGCAGGGCACCCCGCAGGATCCAAAGCTCATCGCCATCGAGTACGCAGGCGGCAAGGCCGGCGAGAAGCCCATCACTCTCGTTGGAAAAGGACTCTGCTTCGACAGCGGTGGCATCTCGATCAAGCCGGCTCAGTCGATGGAGGACATGAAGTTCGACATGTGCGGCGCTGCCGGCGTTCTCGGCGCACTCGAGGCCATCGGCCGAATGAAGCTCCCGATCAATGTCGTCGGCCTGATCGGCGCGACGACGAACATGCCGTCGGGGACAGCGGCGAATCCGGGTGACGTCGTGAAGAGCCACCTCGGCAAGTACATCGAGATCATCAACACCGATGCGGAGGGGCGGCTGGTGCTGGCCGACGTCCTTTCCTACGCACGGAAATTCGACCCTGCGGTCGTGATCGATGCTGCGACTCTCACCGGCGCGTGCGTGATCGCTCTCGGCCACACCGCCACGGGAGTGTTCGGCACTGATGAAGCGCTGGTCGGCGAAGTCATTGCAGCTGGTAAGCGCGCCGGCGAGCCAGGGTGGGCGATGCCGTTGTGGGACGAATATCGCGAGTTGATCAAGTCTGACGTCGCCGACATCAAGAATTCCGGTGGCCGTCCAGCGGGCGCGATCACAGCCGCGATGTTCCTCAAGGAGTTCACCGAGGCTTATCCGTGGATCCATCTCGACATCGCGGGCACGGCGTACTCGGAGACGGATCTTGTCGCGATCCCGAAGGGCCCGACAGGAACTCCGACCGGAACATTCATCGAATTCGTGCGCGGAAGGTTGACCTGAGGATGTTGTTGGATGATCCGTTGGGTCGTGTTCGCCTCGGCCTGCTGGCCGGGGCGTTTTTCATCGGGGTGCCGCCAATGGCATACACGCAGGTGGTGCCACCGCCGGCCAGCGAGGTGCCGATTCCACCCAAGCCGAAGACCGACAGCACGGCGCCGAAGCCGGATACGATCAAGCCGCGCTTCGCGCGGTCGATCGATCCTCCAACGTCCGACATCGGTCCGCAATACTTCTGGAACCGCGAGCAGCTTTTTGGAAGTGGCGCTCTCACTGTCGCCGACTTGATCGAAAGAGTACCAGGTACGACTTCGTTCCGAAGCGGATGGCTGACATCACCCAAGTTCGTCGCGGTGAACGGAGATCTCGACCGCGTGCGCGTCTTCTACGATGGGCTCGAGCTGAACAGCCTGGATGCGCGCTCCGCGCCGCTCCTCGACCTCAACACGATCCAACTCTGGACGCTCGAGAGTGTCGCTATCGAGAGACTTGGCGGCGAACTCCGCATCCATCTTCGGAGCTGGCAGGCGGAGCGGCGGGCGCCCTACACGCGCACAGACATCTCCACGGGCGATGAGGACACTAACATCTATCGCGGCTTCTACGGAAAGCGCTTCGCAAATGGCGCCGGCCTCCAGCTCGCCGGACAACAATACAACACCAGATCGGTGCGCTTCGGAGGTGCCGGCGACGCGCTCTCCTTTCTCGTTCGTGTCGGTACCGCGGGGCGCAAGTGGAGCGTCGACGGATTCGTCAATCGAACGCAATCGACTCGCGCAGTTCAGCCAACCTTCGGGCCTGGACTGTCGGTCCCGGGCTACTCGCCGACTTACAGCGTCGGGTATCTACGCGGAGCGGTGGGGAACATCGGCGACGGCTTGTGGCTCGAGGCGATCGCTTCGAGCATGCGGCTCGAGGAAAACAGCAAGCACGTCGCGCCGTCGAGCAGCGCCTCTCTCAAAGTCATCGCCGACACGACCGATACCACAAGCGCCATGCATCAGTATGTGCTCTCGGCTGGTTTTGCACGCGGACCGCTCCGTCTCTCGGCCGCCGATCGGGTTCGCGCCGTTACGGGAGTGACGACGCACGCCCTCAATGGACACTTCGATTTCACCGCGCGATACGGCATCGTCAGCCTCTTTGCCGAACACGACGATTTCGCAAAGACGAACCGCGCGGACGCGGTGGCCCGGCTGACACCCGTGCCATTCGTAGCCGTAGCAGGCGCCGTGTCGCGCACGACGTCTACACTGGATGGCGCAGCGAAGGGTCCAGACGTAACCTCGGTGCGTGTCGAGGCCGGCGTGCGACTGTTCGGACCGTGGCTCTCGGCCGGCTTCATCACTCGCGACACCGCCACACTGGCGCCCTTGCGAGTCTTCGACTCCGCCTATGTTGCGACGCCGGTCGGCCGGAGGAGCGGAAGCTACATTGCTCTTCGCGGAACCATCATCGGCGACCTTGGCATCGACGTCGTCGGCATGCGCTGGGTTGTTGCGGACGAATACCGCCCTCAATACCAGGTGCGTTCCGAGCTCAACCTCGTGACCCGTTGGCTCTCCCGCTTTCCAAGTGGCAATTTTGGTCTCCGCGCCGCGGTGGTCCACGAGTACCGGGCCGAGACGAGCGTTCCCGTTGCGTCCGGGGTGAGGACTACCGATTCGTTCAACATCTTCTCAGGTTTGCTGGAGATTCGCATCATGCGCGGAGTCGTTTCGTATCAGGTTCGCAACATGGCCGGCCAGCTCTACCAGCTCGTCCCGGGTTTTTACATGCCCCGCGTGATCAATCTGTATGGCATCAGGTGGGAGTTTTGGAATTGACAATGTCGTTGTCCTGTCGTAACTTACGACCCCTCATATGATATCCAGCATGACCGGGTTCGGGTCGGCTGAGGGAAAGGTCGGTTCCGTGCGAGTCAGCGTCGAGCTGCGGACGGTAAACCACCGGTTCTTCAACCCGAGCATCAAGCTTCCTGGCCCATTCACAAAGTGGGAGGGGGACGTCCGCGAGCATCTGCGACAGCGGATTGCCCGAGGCCACGTCGCGCTGACCGCCCGGATCGACCGTGACAGCGCGCCGGGCGGCGGCATCAATGAGGAACGATTCGCCGAATACGTCGGAGTGTTGCGTTCACTGCAGGAGAGATATGGACTGAGTGGGGCACTCGACGCCTCGACGATCCTGTCGCTCCCCGACGTCGTCGATCTCGTAACTCACGACGGCGATGACGGGACAGCGGAGCAGCTCATCGCCCTGGTGGAGACAGCGGTCACGGCGTTGAGGTCGATGCGCTGTGAGGAAGGTGTGCGCCTCGCAACACTGCTTCGGGAGAGGATAGATCTGGTCGCCGGGAGCGTAGACAATGTGGCGGAGCGCGCTCCGATTCGGCTTGCTGAGCACGGCGCGCGCTTGCGGAAATCTGTTCGAGAGCTTGCGGGAGCGACCAACGTCGACCCCCAGCGTCTGGCACAGGAGGTGGCGATTCTCGCCGACCGGCTTGACATCTCGGAGGAGATCGACCGTTTTCGCGCCCACATCGGAGCGTTCTGCAAGACGCTGGAAGACAACGAAGGCGAGGCTGTCGGCAAGCGCCTCGGCTTTCTGCTTCAGGAGATGGTTCGCGAGGCCAACACGATGGGCAGCAAGGCCAGTGACGCGCCCATTCTGGCCGAAGTTGTCGGCATCAAGGAGGAGCTGGAGCGGATTCGCGAGCAGGTAGAGAACGTCGAGTGAGCAGTTTCCCGCTCATTCTTTCCTCGCCGTCGGGTGCTGGAAAGACGACCATCGCTCGCGAGCTACTACGGCGGCGGACCGACCTTGGCTACTCGGTCTCATGTACGACGAGAAGGCCGAGGCCAGCCGAAAGCGACGGAACCGATTATTTTTTCCTTACACGGGAGGCGTTCCTCGCGGCGCGTGAAAGGAACGAATTCGCGGAGTCCGCGGATGTACACGGCGATCTCTATGGAACGCTGCGGAGGGAAGTGGACAGGATCCTTGCCGGAGGACAGCACGTCGTCATGGACATCGACGTCCAGGGCGCACGACAGCTCGCGGGGGTGTATCAGGAGTCGGTTCTGGTGTTCATTTTGCCTCCCGACAGCAGGGTGCTTCTTGAGCGGCTGAAAGCGCGGGGAACCGAGAGCACCGGATCTCTCGACCGCCGGCTGAAAAGCGCGATTGCGGAGCTGGAAGCGATCCGGATGTATCATTATGTAGTGGTGAACGATGCCCTGGACCGTGCTGTCGGGGCGATCTCGGAGATTGTGGACGTCGAGGACATGCGCACGTCGAGGATTGCCCGGCTGGGTGAGCGTATCGGAGAGCTCGTGGCCGGCCTCGAGGGTGAGCTGAAAAACATCCAAAGGAGCAGTTAATCAATGCAGGTTTTCATACCGAACGACATCGCGAAGCACGCGACCAACAAGTACCTCGGTGTGCTGGTCGCGGCCAAATTCGCCCGCGTTATCAACGAGTTCCCGCGCGACCGCTCGGCCAGCGGAGAGAAGAAGCTGACCACGCGCGCCCTCGAGGAGCTTTCGCGCGGGGAGATCGAATACCGCGTCATCCCGCGTCGCCGCACGGAGTAGTAGACTTGCGGCCGTTCGATGGCCGCCGGATTCTCCTCGGTGTTACGGGGGGAATCGCCAGCTACAAGACGGTCATGCTCGCGCGCCTGCTCACGCAGTCGGGCGCCGAGGTTGACGTGGTGATGACGCCTGCCGCGCGGGAGTTCGTGGGCGCGATCACATTCGAGGCTGTCACCGGGCGTCGCAGCTATAGTGAGATCTTCGGCGCGGGAAATACGCTCGACCATATCCGGCTCGCTCGCGAGGCCGCCGTCTTCGTCGTCACTCCGGCGACAGCGGATTTCCTTGCGCGGGCCGCACACGGCCACGCCGACGATTTGCTGAGCGCAGCACTCCTCGCCAACACCGCACAGGTTCTTCTCGTTCCCGCGATGAACGACCGCATGTGGGCGAATTCGCAAACTGCCAGCAACGTCGCAAGCCTTCGTTCCCGGGGCTACACCGTGCTCGAGCCAGAAGAGGGTGCGCTTGCCGTCGGCGAAGGGAACGGGCCGGGACGAATGCCCGAGCCGGAAACGATTCTCGCTCACCTCGCGCGCATCCTCGACCAGGAGGGCGCGTTGGCTGGCAGGAACGTGGTCGTTACGGCGGGGGCCACGAGGGAGGCT
>JAHFCS010000126.1 GCA_023249395.1 Gemmatimonadota bacterium | reverse complement strand
GCCCTCCGTTGGGTCGTAGGGAGGCTCAATGGCCAGGGTCAGGATTCCACCTGATGCCGTCATTGACAACCCGTCAGGAACTGGTACATTTCAATTCTAGCGCACAATTCATTGTGCAACGACTGGCCAGCGAACACACAAAAGGGGACCTGGATTTCCAGGTCTTTTTCCGTTTGGCGAGTCAACATTCGAAGTCGGCAGGTACGGCCATACCGGACTTCCGACCTACATCAATACGAGGAAGTACCAGTATGCGTACCACCGGAACTGTGAAGTGGTTCAACGACGCCAAAGGTTTTGGCTTCATCACCCCCGAGAACGGACAGAAGGATTGCTTCGTCCATCACTCGGCCATCAGCGGCAGCGGCTTCAAGTCGTTGACCGAGGGCGAGCGCGTCGAGTTCGACGTCGTGCAGGGCCAGAAGGGTCCCGCCGCCGAGAATGTGACCCGGCTCAACGCTTGATCATTTTCGCAGCGAAACTGTAACACGGGCGGGGCCACTCTGGACAACCAGAGTGGCCCCGCTTTCTTATCGCTTAGTCGAAGGTCAGCCAGAGGAGGCAAATGGCCAAGGAAGAAGCAATCGAGTTGGAAGGAACGGTCACCGAAGTACTGCCTGACGCGACCTTCAAGGTCCTCGTCAGCAATGGACATGACGTTCATGCGACGATCGCCGGCAAGATGCGACGCTTTCGCATCCGCGTTCTCGCAGGCGACCGGGTGACTCTCGAAGTCTCCCCGTACGACCTGACCCGCGGCCGCATTACCTTCCGGCACAAGAACTAGCTCCAGCTCGTTCTACTGCGCGTAGCGCAGTATGTCGTACAAGTAGCGCACTCCGAATCCGACGTTCTCCACGGAGAGCCGCTCGTTGTTCCCGTGAACACCACGCTGCGCGTCCGCTTTCTCGACCTTGAAGGGGTCGAGGCCATAAGCCTTGATTCCAACCTTCTGATAGCTCGGTCGATCGGTCGCGCCGGTGAGCATCGGCGTCGTCACGAACACATTCGGGTCGCGATCGTGCGCGGCTTTCTCGATGGCGTGGAAGAAATCCGAATTCGTCGGGCTCTCGAGCGGGGTTTTCGGCGGAAGGATCGTTTCGAAATGGACGGCGGTGTCGGCCGCGAGTCGTTTCAGCGTGGCGAGCATATCGGCCGGATTCTGATCGGGCAGCAGCCGGATGTCGATTTCCGCAGTCGCTTCCGGCGGGATCACGTTGGTCTTGTTCGATCCGCTCAGCCCCGTGAGCGAGATAGTATTCCTCAGGATCGCGTTCCAGTAGATGTCGCTCAGTATCCAGTCCTTCGCCGCCGGATTCTTCAGCGCCAAGGTGACATTCGACAGCCAGGTCTTCCTGGGCTCGGGATACATCCGCGCGATGTCGCGGAAGAACTTGTCCACCCCCGGAGTGACATGCAGTGGCGTCTCGTAATTCGCGATGCGATTCAGCGCGGCGACGAGCTTCGGAACCGGATTCTGCTTCGTCGGCCGGGAGCCGTGCGACGGAACGCCCTTCACCGAAACACGCTGCCAGAAAGTCCGCTTCTCGGCGACACCGATCCCGAAGTAGTGCAGCTTGCCGTCGGTAACGAGGTTGTCGCCGCCCTCGGTGACGAGGAACTCGACGTCCTTGAGCAGGTCGGGATGGTTCTTGACGAAGACGATCGCTCCCGTCGAGCTGAGCTCCTCGTCGCTGTTGGCGATGAAGACGATGTCACGATTGAGCTGGACCCCGGCGCGCTTGAGAGCGATCATCGCCATCAGATGGGCGCTCCCTTCGCCTTTCATGTCGAGGGCGCCGCGGCCCCAGACGTAGCCGTCCTTCACCGTGCCTGAGAATGGATCGACATCCCAGAACTGCGGTGCCGCGGGCACGACGTCCATGTGGTGAACGAGGGCGATGGCCTTCTTGCTCCCGTTGCCCTTGAGACGAGTGTAGAGATTGACGCGTCCGGCGCCCAGCTCTGTCGAATCGAAGAGCTGGACCTCGAAGCCTTCCTTCTCGAGGAGACTCTTGAGGAAGAGGGCGGTCTTCATCTCGTTGCCGGGCGGATTCGTGGTGTTGATTCGCAGGTAGTCCTGCAGGATCTGCTGAGTCTCCTGTGCGATTGCGCCCCAGTCGAGCTTGCGGGCCTCGGGTGCCTGGGCGCTTGCAGTGCTTACGGCGAGAGTGATCGAAGCGGCGAAAAAAAGTGCTCGGCGCATTGTTTTGGTTGCGGAGAATTGCGAAGGATGTTGCGCGAACGTGACACGTCGCTGGAGAGTCAAATTGCGAGGGAGGAGCGCTATGCCGCAATGGGAGCGCGTCTGACCGCGCAGAACGCGGTGAAACCCGGATGACGGAATCGATCAGCGTTCGTTGATCACAAGCCGCACGCCGGTCAGTCCCAGATGAAAGTCCGTGGACCAGCAGACCGAGGTGCCCCGCTCGCGCATCAAGTGAAGTCCCAAGGCATCAGCCAACGTAAGATCCTGATCAGAGAACCGGCGCAGAGCTGCGGCGGCACCGCGCTGCTCGCTCGCTCCGACAAACGCTATGTGAAGCGGCGTCATGTCTTCGGTCATCGAGAGAAACTGAAGAGCGCGGGTCCGGTCGTAGCGACGGAGAAACCAGGCGTGGCCTTCGGCGATTACGAGAGCTGTCGTAATGAGCGCCGGAGGGGTCGCGAACAATCGACGAAAGAGCGCGTGATAGGTGTCGGAGCGGTCCGCGAAGGCGATCAGGGCCGACGTATCGACGTATGCCTCAGTCTTTCTGGCCGTAGATCACCTCGTCGATGCCCTGGCTCGAGCGCGGGTCTCCCGACTCCACCATACCCGCGTAGCGCATCCACGGTTTGGCGCCCTCCGCTGGAAGAAGGGACCTGAGTGAGCGACGAAGAAGCTCGGCCAGTGAAATACCAAGGCGCTTCGCTTCGCGCTTTGCCGCCAGATATTCGGCTTCGGCAAGACTAACCTGTGTCCTGATCATGATAACAACTTATCACAAAGTGTTATCATATACCACAGACGTTCGGAAACGGCAAAGTTTATCTCGATGTCTTGCGTGCCGGCGTTCAGGGTGGGATAATCGCCCGTCCCTCAACTCGCGACATCCAATGAAGGCAACTGTGTTCCTTTCGCTGAGCGCCGCCCTGCTCGGCGCAACAGCCTGCGCTTCGACCCAGCGCTCCGAATCATCCCCTACCGCGCCTCCTCCCGTCGCCCCTTCGGGCTCGGGCATCGCTGCGAAGACAGCCGGCATGGAACGCCGCGACGGGCTCATTCCTCTCTACATAGACGCGAAGCAGGGGAAGCTCCTTCTCGAGATCCCCTCAGACTCGATGCGCGTGCTCATGTTCACGACACTCGCCACCGGGCTGGGATCGAATCCCATCGGCCTTGATCGCGGTTCCGGCGGCGATTCCTACGTCGCGCGCTTCGACCGCAATGGGGAGCGGGTGCTCGTCGTCTTTGAGAACTGGAACTACCGGAGCTCCGCCGCCGACAACACTGCACACGGCCGCACGGTGTCGGAGGCGTTCCCGCCAAGCACTCCCGGATCTCTCCCGATCGTTGCGCAGGAAGGAGGTCGGGTCGTCGTCGATGCAACAGACTTCGTGATGCGCGACTGGAACGACGTGAGTGGTACCCTCACTTCGAGCAATGAAGGCACCTACGCGGTTGCCCGCGACCGGTCGAGCATCTACAGGCCCTACACGAAAGCGTTTCCCGACAACAGCGAGATCGACGTCGCCCTGACGTTCGCAACGCAGGGACGTCCCGGTCCAACCGTGTCGTCAATCGTCCCCGATTCGCGGTCATTCACTCTCCGGCAGCACATCAGCTTCGTCAAGCTTCCCGATGATTCGTATCGGCCAAGAGTGATGGACCCGCGCGTTGGTTTCTTTGGGATCACGTTCAAGGATTACGCGCAACCGGTTCAGTTGCCGCTCGAGCAGCGGTGGGCGGCACGTCACCGCCTGGAGCGAGTGAATCCGAGCGACCCGAACAGTCCGATCAGGAGTCCGCTCGTGTATTACATCGACCCCGGAATCCCGGAGCCGATTCGCACGGCGACAAAGGAGGGCGTGAGCTGGTGGATCGAGGCGTTCGACCGAGCCGGTCTCAAGGGTGGGTTCAAAGTCGAGGACCTCCCTGAGGGTATCGATCCGATGGACGCCAGATACAACGTCGTCCAGTGGGAGAACAGGAACGAGCGCGGCTGGTCGGTGGGCGGCGCGATCGGCGATCCGCGCACCGGCGAGCTCATCAAGGCGATGGCCCGGCTCGACTCTCACCGGGCGCGCACCGACTACAATCTCTACGCCGGACTCAAGGGTGCGGATGCGGCCGCCGCTGACACTGCGTTCGTCCTCGCGCGCGTGCGACAGGTGAGCGCGCACGAAGTCGGACACACGCTGGGTCTGTCGCACAACTACATCGCGTCGACGTATGAGCGCGCGTCGGTGATGGACTATCCGCCGCCGCGTGTTCGCCTCGACCCCAATGGCAACATTGACATCTCGAGCGCGTACGCGGTGGGACCGGGCGTGTACGACATCTTCGCGATTCACTGGGGCTATGGGATTTTCCCGCCGGGAACGGAGCAGGATTCACTGCGCGCGATTGTCGCCGACGGATTGAAGCGCGGATTGCTTTTCCTGTCGGATGCCGATGCACGTCCTGATTTCGCTTCTGATCCGCGGACGAATCTCTGGGACGACGCCGCCTCGCCGATGGAGTTTCTGCGGCACGAGATGGACGTGCGTCGCGTCGCGATGTCGCGCTTCAACGAGCACAACATTCGCCTCGGCGAGCCCGTCGCGCTTCTTCAGGAGAGATTCGTCCCCGTTTATCTGATGCATCGCTTCGCGATCAACTCGCTGGCAAAAACGATCGGCGGGATGGAATACAGCAATGCCGTGCGGGGCGATGGACTCCAGGAAACGCGTCCGATAGACGGCGCCACTCAGCGCCGAGCGCTTGCAGCATTGATCGACGCGATGTCGCCGATTGAGCTGGCCATTCCCGACACCGTCGTCACGCTTCTCGGTCCGCGCCCCTTCTCGTACGGGCCATATGTCGAACTGTTCGGCAGCCAGACTCGTCCGGCATTCGACGAGCTCGGCGCCGCGCGGACGCTGGCGCAGATGATAGTTGACGCAATTTTCCAGCGCCGCCGCGCTGGGCGGCTGGTTCAATTTGCGATTCGCGGACAGTCGCCGCTCACTCTTGCCGAGATGATCGATGATCTCACGGCGAGCTGGTCATCGGGCGGACGCGGGACGGCGAAGAGCGAAGCGTTGAGGCGGGTCGCACAGCGCGCCGTTGCCGACCGTTTGCTGCTTCTCGCAGCCGACAGGGACGCGACGCCGGATGTGAGGGCGATAGTTGACTTCAAGATCGATGCTCTCAGGCGCCGCACGCGCTCTCTCGCCGCGGGCGGGAGCGAGGCCGAGCGCGCGCACTGGATGGCGATTGCCGGAGACTTCACTCGCTGGATAGAGCGGAAGGAGCTGCCTGCGCCCACGCCTGCGCTCCGTCCGCCGCCGGGCGATCCCTTCGGAATGAGCTGGTAGCTCGTGGATCAGCCGATCGCTCTCGACGTTGTCGTATCTATAACTCAACTCTTGGCCAGGCATCGCGGTTAGTCAGGAAGACCGCGCCGCGTGCTTCCCGCCCGCCAGCCGCAGGCCGCCCGCCGTCAGCCGCCTAAATCGAACCATCCCAGAGTAGGTCGCCAGCGGCTGTAGGCGCGAAGCGGGAGGCGCGTGGCTCGTAGTTCTCTGTTTTCGGTTCCCTATTGTGGCGAGTACTCCTGTCGGGGTGGACGGGGAGGTTCGGGGAGTCGTTGCACCGCCTCTATGAAATTCCGGTAGCTCGGAGTGTCCTGCAGCAGTCCCGGGCGCTCGGCGCCGAGCTTCTCGATAACCGCTCTCGACTGAACGATTCTCGACTCCTCCAGCGGATGTGACGCAAACCATCCGTCGACCACAGTAGGCTGCGTCTTGCGAGTCTGGACGAGGACCTCGAACAGCGCAGGAATTCCCTCGGGATCGATTCCCGCACGAGAAACATTCACCACCGCCTCAGAGTCAGCCTGGAGCTCGTCATGCCGGCTGTGCCTGGCGGTGACCGCGCTGCCACCGATATTGATCGCTGCCTGGCCGAGTCCGTTGTTGCAGATATTGGTAAGCGTGCAGGCGAGTGTCGCGACGATTCCGATCTTCTGCGAGCTCTGCATCTGCTTTACCGAATGTCGCTGTATCACGTGTCCGATCTCGTGGCCGAGCGCGCCGGCGAGCTCGTCCATGCGGTCGGTCGTCTCGATTAGCCCGCGATTGACGTAGACGAATCCACCGGGGAGCGAGAACGCGTTCACCTGGTGCGAGTTCACGACGTAAAAATGCCAGTCGAGGTCGGCGCGGCTCGTCAGCGTCGCGATCGAGTCGCCGAGCTGCGTGATGTAGTCGTTGATGTACGGATCGGCGACGATCGGAAGCTGGGCGTTGATCTCGCCAGCGTTCTGCTGACCGATGGCGGTTTCCTGGTCAGGGGATACGTCGCACGCGGCCAATGCGAGAGTCGCGCTCGCGGCGAGTAAG
>JAHFCS010000125.1 GCA_023249395.1 Gemmatimonadota bacterium | reverse complement strand
CAGGCCCATGTGGGCGGCGGTGATGATGTTCTTGTTGCCGGTCGCGGTGACGAAGATGTCGGCTGTCTCGACGACGTCCTCGAGTGTCGTGACCTGGTATCCCTCCATCGCTGCCTGGAGCGCACAGATGGGGTCGATCTCGGTGATGATGACGCGCGCGCCCTGGCCGGAAAGTGCCTGCGCGCATCCCTTGCCGACGTCGCCATAACCGCAGATCACGGCAACCTTGCCGGCGAGCATCACATCTGACGCGCGAAGAATTCCATCGGTGAGAGAGTGGCGGCACCCGTACAGGTTGTCGAACTTGCTCTTCGTCACCGAGTCGTTGACGTTGATCGCGCAGAAGAGAAGCTGCCCAGCTTCCATCATCTGATAGAGACGGTGCACTCCGGTCGTCGTCTCCTCTGAAACGCCGCGGAGATCCTTCGCCATCGTCTGCCACCGGATGGGATTCTTCGCGAACTCGGTGCGCAGAAGATTGAGGATCACGCCGTACTCCTCGGAGTCGCGCTCCTCGTCGAAGGCGGGGACGATACCCGCTTTCTCGAACTCCACGCCCTTGTGCACGAGTAGCGTTGCGTCGCCACCGTCGTCGAGCAGGAGATTCGGGCCCGAGCCGGCGGGCCAGACGAGCGCCTGGTCGGTGCACCACCAGTACTCCTCGAGCGTCTCACCCTTCCACGCATAAACCGGAGTTCCGCGCGGATTCTCGACCGTTCCCTCCTTGCCGACGACGACGGCGGCGGCCGCGTGATCCTGAGTCGAGAAGATGTTGCACGAGACCCAGCGCACGTCGGCGCCAAGCTCGACGAGAGTCTCGATCAGGACCGCTGTCTGTACTGTCATGTGGAGCGATCCCATGATCTTCGCGCCGGCGAGTGGGTGCTTGCCACGATACTCCTCGCGCAACGCCATCAGGCCGGGCATCTCGTGCTCGGCGAGGCGAATCTCTTTCCGGCCGAAGTCCGCAAGCGAGAGATCCCGCACCTTGAAGGGCGCGCGGCCGCTTCCGACAGCGAACCTGTCGATGGTCGTTTCCGGCTGTGTGGATGGAGTCGTCAGTTCAGCTACGGTTGTCACGATCGGTTCCTCTCGTCCTGTGAGTGAATGTGCCTCGCCCGTCATGCGCTCAAGGCGAATGGTGCGGGACTTCCAGTTGCGTCAGCGTCGAGCTCGTGCGGTCGCGCGGCGAAAGCACGGCGCGCGACCGCGGTGAATAGTGTCGGGCCGCGCGCGGATGCGTCCGCGGGCAGCGGATGGTACCGTGCTCCGGGAAAACCTGCGGCCTGGAGGAGCTCCGACAACTGCTCCTCTGAGAATCCGCGCCATACGTGCCCCATCTCGTGCAGCAGGTCCTGACGGTCGTGTGGCATCATGTCCACGAGTATCAGTCGTCCCCCAGGCTTGAGCACGCGGTGGGCCTCGGCGAGCGCGAGCTCGGGCTCGACAACGTAATGGAGAACGAGGAACATCAGGGCGACGTCGAGCGACCCGTCTTCGATGGGGAGGGCCTCGAGACGTCCCGGGCGGACGGCAACGTTGTCGAACGAGGCGAGCCGCTTGCGTGCCGCCGATATCATCGCCGCCGAATCATCCACCGCGACGACGTTCCCGGCGAAGGGGGCGATCAGCTCACTCAATTGCCCGGTGCCGCAGCCCAGGTCGCCGACTCGCCACGATTCGTCCACCAGACCGAGCAACCCCAGGATGTCGGAGCGGGAGCCAAAAAGCTCGCCGCGGAGACGATCCCACTGTCCGGCGGCCGATGAGAAGAATTTCTGGGATCGCGTGCGCCGATGCGCGAGGACGCTCTGAACACGGCGCGAGTCCTGGGCGGCGGCGGAGGTCGCGACCACCTGCTCACGCACAAGATGCCATAGTCTGCGGACGGAGGGCTCGAGCTTCTCCGTCATGCGGTAGCGTCGGCTGGTGCCTTCAGGGCGGGAGACGACCCAACCCTGGTCGCCGAGCACTTTGAGATGCCGGCTGACGGTGGACTGGGGTAGCTGGAGGACGGCGCGGATCTCGTTGACGGTGAGCTCGTGCCGCTCGAGGACGAGGAGCATGCGGCTCCGCGTCGTATCGGCGAGCGCCGTCATGCGGTCGAAGATAGGTGGGGTCTGAGTCATATGCATCCGTATATCCGGATTTAATGATGGTTTATCGTGCCGCGTATGTCAAGCCGAAAACGCCCGTCCTGTCAAACCTTCTTACCACGGAGAACGCGGAGAACGCGGAGAACGCGGAGGAAGATTGGGGGTAAACCAGAAAACCCGTTCAGCTGTTCCGTTTTTCACCCCTTTTTTTGCTCTGCGTTCTCCGCGTTCTTCGCGGTAAAGAACGTAGTCTCGCTTGTCTCTCCCTCCGCAACGTCTGATATTCCAGCATGTCGTTCGAAACCAATCTTAAGCGACTCGAGGGCATAGTCGCCCAGCTAGAGAGTGAGAGGCTCGACCTCAACGCCGCCCTTGGACTGTTCGAAGAGGGCATTGAGCTGCTTCGCCTCGCTTCCAGCGAGCTGGAAGAGACCGAGACGCGCGTGAAGGAGCTGATCGAGCGCGCCGACGGCGTTCTGGAGCTGCGGGATCTCGGCGCCTAGCGCCCTCGCGATGCCCGGCGCCGAGCTGCGCGACTCCGTCGAGTCGGCGCTTGGCCGAGTGTCGCGTGAGAATCTGTCCGCGCTCCCACCCCGGATCGCCGATCCGATTCGCTACGCGCTCGAGGGTGGCGGGAAACGAATGCGCGGAATGCTTGTCCTTGCAGCCTACCGCGCAGCCGGCGGTACCGGAGATGCCTCGGGACTCGCCGCCGCCGTGGAGATTATCCACGCGTATTCGCTGCTTCACGACGATCTGCCCTGCATGGATGACGATGACATCCGGCGAGGAAGGCCGACGGCGCACCGCGTCTTCGGCGTTCGTCCGGCGACGATCGCCGGGGCGGTCATGATCCCCCTTGCGGCGCGGGTGGCCCACGATTCCGTCCGTGGCCTCGTGTTGCCCAGCGAGACGTGCTGTACGATAGTTAAGGTATTGATGCAGGCGGCCGGTGCAGGCGGAATGATCGGCGGACAGCTCCTCGACCTCGAGGGAGAGGGGGCGGCGCTTTCGCGTGACGAGCTGGATGTCATTCACCGCGCTAAGACGGGCGCATTGATCGCTGCTTCGCTCCAGATCGGCGGAATTGCCGCCGATGCGACGGGAGACCGGTTGAGTGCGCTCGTGGGTTACGGCACTCGGGTCGGGCTGGCATTTCAGATCACGGATGACGTCCTGGACGTGACTTCATCGACGGACAAGCTGGGGAAGATTACAGGCCGCGATGCGGCTCTCCGGAAGAGCACCTATCCGGCGCTGCTCGGCATCGACGGCGCGAAGAAAAGGGCTGACGACCTGGTCGGCACGGCGTGTGAAGATCTGCGGCTGCAACGCATGCTGACGACCGAGCTCGAACAGCTGGCTGAATTCATCGTTTCTCGCACTCACTGACAAGATAGCAACACCGATGACCATACTCGACCGGATCGAATCGCCTGAAGACCTGAAGCCGCTGACGCGCGATGAGCTGCGCGAGCTCTGTGCGGCAATCAGGGAGCGGCTCATAGAAGTCTGCTCGCGCACAGGCGGCCACATCGGGGCAGGGCTCGGCGTCGTCGAGCTGACGGTCGCGCTGCATGCGACGTTCGACGCCCCACGCGATCAGCTCGTGTGGGACGTCGGTCATCAGGGCTATCCGCACAAGCTCCTCACCGGACGCAACACCGGCATGGAGACGCTGCGGCAGGAGAAAGGGCTGTCGGGATTCCTCAGACGCGCGGAAAGCGAGTACGACACCTTCGGCGCAGGTCATGCCGCGACCGCGATTTCCGCCGGCCTCGGAATGGCCACGGCACGCGATCTCAACGGCGAGGATTTTCGCGTCGTCGCCGTTCTCGGCGACGGCGCGCTGACGTGCGGCCTGGCTTACGAGGGGCTGAACAACGCCGGAGCGTCGGGGCGTGACTTCATCGTCGTTCTAAACGACAACGAGATGTCTATCGCGCCAAATGTCGGCGCGATGTCGAAGTATCTGACGTCGATCCAGCGCAATCCCCTCTACAATCGTGTGCGTTCTGCCATCGGCTCGGTCGTGGACTCGGCGCCGGGTCCGTTGTCGGGAGTGGGCACTCTGATCCGGAAATGGGAGGAGAGCCTGAAGACTTTCCTGACGCCGGGCGTGTTGTTCGAGGAGCTCGGCTTCCGCTACTTCGGTCCGATCGACGGCCACGACATCGATGCGCTCGTCGACACGTTCACCGCCGTGCGCGACTTCACGGGGCCGCGGCTCGTTCACGTCATAACGCAGAAAGGACGGGGATTCCCCGCCGGTGAGCACACAGAGAAGTGGCATGCCCTTCCTCCTGGTCATGATCCCGCCACTGGGAAGCAGCTCAAGGTGTCGTCGGCAAACGCGGCGTACACCGCCGTATTCGGGAAGGGGCTTGCCGAGCTCGGCGATGAGAACGAGAAGCTCGTCGCCGTCACCGCCGCGATGCCGAGTGGCACGGGAACCGGATTCTTTGCCAGCGCTCATCCCCGCCGGTTCTTCGACGTGGGGATCGCCGAGGGGCATGCTGTCACCTTTGCGGCGGGGATGGCGACTCGCGGTGTTCGTCCTGTCTGCGCCATCTACTCGACCTTCCTCCAGCGTGCATACGACAACGTGATCCACGATGTCGCCATCCAGCACCTGCCCGTCGTCTTCGCGATGGATCGCGCCGGCCTGGTAGGTGAGGACGGCCCGACGCACATGGGACTCTACGACATCGCTTACATG
This sequence comes from Gemmatimonadota bacterium, assembly GCA_023249395.1. Lineage (GTDB taxonomy): Bacteria > Gemmatimonadota > Gemmatimonadetes > Gemmatimonadales > Gemmatimonadaceae > UBA4720. The sequence goes on along the minus strand of JAHFCS010000125.1, from coordinate 1,789 downwards.
CTGGCCGTACCGGGGATGACCGTCGCCGCGCCGATGAACGGACGAGAGATGCTCGGCCTTCTTCGCACCGCGGTGTCGCACCAGGGTGGCCCGTTCGCGTTCCGCTATCCGCGCGACGCCGCGCCTGACATCGTCCCGCCGATTGCCGAAATCGAAGCTGTGCCGTACGGCACCTGGGAAATGCTGAGACGCGGCGCGGGCGCGCGCGATTCGGGTGGCGGTCTCGCGATACTCGCAGTCGGGACCATGGTGCTTCCCGCGCTTGCCGCAGCCGAGATATTGGCAGCCGATGGACTCAGCGCGTCAGTCGTTAACTGTCGCTTCATGAAACCGCACGACGCGACGATGCTCGAAGGAATTCTGGCGGATCACCGGTACCTTCTCGTGGTCGAGGAAGGGACGGTCGTGAACGGCTTCGGAGCATACATGTCGTCGGTGGTTGGGCGAATGGATCCGGCGGTGCGCGTAATGGCGCACGGAGTTCGCGACGAGTTCATCCAGCAGGCGCCACGTGCGCGCCAGCTTTCGGACGCCGGGCTGGACGCCGTCGGGATCGCCGCTCACGCGAGGGTGTTGCGCCAGACTGACGCTCGCGGCGCGCGTCTGCGCGCGGTCTGATGCGCGTCGGTGTCATCGGACACAAGGGCTACGACGAGCTTCCGGAGATACTGCGGACGCTATACCGCGAGGCGCCCGGGCTCGGCGTCGAGCTGCTGTTCGAGGCGGAGCTTCAGGAGCTCGCTCAGGTTGGTGACAGACTCGAAGATCTGAATTCGATCGATGCCCTCGTCACTCTCGGTGGCGATGGAACTCTGCTTCGCGGGGCTCGCCTACTCGCCGGGAAACCAATTCCGATTCTTGGTGTCAACCTCTGTCGTCTCGGCTTTCTGACAACCTGTGGGAGCGAGGACGCCGGCGAAGCGCTCCGCCGTCTCGCGACCGGCGACTACACGGCGGAGGCGCGCATGGCCCTTGCGGCGCGGGCCGTTGACGGCGCCGGATCGAACCGGCAGGAATGGCTCGCGCTGAATGACTTCGTGCTGCACAAGGGCGGATTCGCGCGCGTCGTCCGCCTTGCCGTCGCTATCAACGGAGAGCCCATCGGGGTGTACGCCGCCGACGGAGTGATACTCTCGACCCCGACGGGATCCACTGCCTACAGTCTTTCGGCTGGTGGCCCGGTGGTCGTGCCGACTCTCGAATCCATCGTATTGACGCCGATCTCGGCGCACATGCTCGCTGTGCGCCCGCTCGTGATTCCGCCCGACGCCGAGATCAGCGTGGAACCGATCCAGAATTCGGAAGAGCTGATCGTCACGGTGGACGGCCAGGTGGGGACGAATCTCGCGAGCGGTGAGAAGCTGGTGGTCCGGCGCGCGCCCAATCCAGTACTCATCGTGCGCTTTCCGGGAACGAGCTTTTTCGAGAGGATGCGCGCGAAGCTGGGCTGGGGCGGTCTGCCCGAGAACGACCAGCCGCGGCAATGCTGATCGAGCTCAGGATAAGAAACTTTGCGATCATCGAATCGCTGACCCTTCCTCTGTCCGATGGCTTCAATGTTCTGTCGGGCGAGACCGGGGCGGGAAAATCAATCATCGTCGGCGCGCTCGGGTTTCTTCTTGGCGAGCGCGGAAGCGCGGATCTCATCCGCACCGGCGCTGAGAAGGCGGCGGTGGAAGGGGTGTTCGACACGTCGGACTCTGCGGCCATCGCAAGGATCGTCGACGAGCGCGGGATAGAGCTCGACGACGGCGTGCTCGTTCTCAAGCGCGAGATCTCCTCGGCTGGA
>JAHFCS010000124.1 GCA_023249395.1 Gemmatimonadota bacterium | reverse complement strand
CGCCGCACGCGACGCCGCGCTCGACCGCGCAGAGCTGGCAAGCGTCGAGCGAGCGAAACGAGTGGCGGGATCGGTGGACACCCTGGCCCAGGCCGGCGGCACCGCGAACGCGCCGGAAGAGACAGTCGAAGAGGCGCTGACCCCGACCGAAGAAACGCGTGAGGCACGCTTGCCGGTAACCGTCGCGCTTCCCTTCGTTGCGCGGCCGAGGGCGATCGACAGAACGGACCGCCCAGTTCCGGATGTATCGGGTCTCACTCTTCGGGACGCGGTTCGAGCCTTGCATGTCGCTGGCTTTCGCGTCCGCCTCGTGCCGCAGCGTGGCAGCGCCACTCTTCCGGCGGCCGGAACGTCGCTGCCCGCAGGAACTATCGTCAAACTTCAGCACATTCAGTGATGCGCTTCGCGCTGGCCCACGTCACCTCGGCCCTCGAAGCCGCGGGGCTTCTCACCGCCGTACGCGGTACGTTGCCCGAGTTCGTGGACGGCATTTCCGACGACAGCCGTACGGTTCGCCCGAACTCCCTCTTTCTCGCAGTGAAGGGCGCAGTGCTCGACGGTCACGATTACCTCGCTCGTGCGGAGCAAGACGGTGCGTCGGCAGCGGTGGTAGAGGATGCGGCCCGCACGTCGCTTCCGGCAATCGTCGTGCGGGAAGGACGAAAGGCGGCGGCGATCGCCGCTTCGACAGCGTACGGCAATCCGTCGCGTGAGCTGCGGATGATCGGCATCACCGGCACGAATGGAAAAAGCACGACAGCCGGCATTCTCAGGCACCTGCTCGATGACGCTGCTGCGCGGAGCGCCTCGCTGGGAACACTCGGGGTCCTCCTCGGCACCGATGGAGAGAAGGTCCCCGGAGGAAGCGAGCTGACGACTCCGGGCCCGGTAGAGCTTCAGCGAATTCTTCGCGAGCTCGTCAACCGCGGGGTTCGATGGGTGTCGATGGAGGTTTCTTCTCACAGCCTCGACCAGCGCCGGATCGATGGACTGGATTTCGACGCTGCGGTTTTCACCAACTTCACGCGCGATCATCTCGACTACCACGTCACGATGGACGCGTACTTTGCCGCGAAGGCGACGCTGATGGATTACCTGAAGCCCGACGGCTACGCTGCCGTAAATGCGGATGATCCGGCGTGGGAGAAGCTGCCCGACACACGACGCAGAATTCTTTTCGGCGTCACTCCCCGCGCAGATGTGCGCGCGACCGAGGTGGAATTTTCTCCAGCGGGAAGCAGCTGGAAAGTTCATTACGGGGACGAGTCGTACCCGGTATCACTGCCGCTCATCGGCGATGTGAATGTCCACAACGCTCTCGGGGCGATTGCTGTGAGCGTCACGCTCGGGATGAAGCTCGGCATACTGGCGTCGAGACTGAGCGATCTGCCACAGGTCCCGGGACGACTGGAAGTGGTGTCCCAGGCACCGACGGTGCTGCGCGACTATGCGCATACTCCGGACGCACTCGAGCGCGCACTCGCTGCGATCCGTCCATTTGTCGGCGGCCGGCTCATTCTCGTTTTTGGATGCGGCGGCGATCGCGACCGGGGCAAGCGCCCGGAAATGGGCAGGGCCGCCGAGGAAGGCGCTGACGTGGTGATCGTGACGAGTGACAATCCGAGGACCGAAGATCCAGAGAGAATTCTCGACGACATCGAGAAGGGAATGACGCCGGGCCGGCACCTTAGAATAGAAAGTCGTCGCGAGGCGATCGCCCTCGCTCTCGAGCAGGTCGAGCCGGGGGATGTTATCCTCCTTGCGGGAAAGGGCCATGAGACGTACCAGATCCGCGGCACGGTGAAAGAGCCCTTCGACGAAAAGGAAATTGTTAACGAACTCCTGACTGCGCCTTGATCTCTCCCTTCTGGACATTGGATCGGGTCGCCGCCGCGCTCGAGCAATGGGCGACGACGGTACTGCCCCGTGGCTCGACGGGCCTGGCGGGGATAACGACCGATACCCGCTCCCTCGAGCCGGGCGAGCTTTTCGTCGCGATCCGTGGAGAACGGTTCGATGGTCACGACTATCTGGAAGTGGCAGCGACGCAGGGCGCCGGCGCGGTCGTTGTCTCAAAGGCGCCGCCCCTCGGAACGCTCGGGATTCCTGTGTTTCAGGTCGACGACACCCTCGTGGCCCTGGGCGCCCTCGGCACATATTGGCGGAAGGTATGGGGCGGCACCGTCATCGCTGTCGCGGGAAGCAATGGCAAGACGACGACGAAGGAGCTGATTCGGGCCGCCGTCGGGAATGAGCTGCGCGTGCACGCGACAACCGGGAATCTCAACAACCGGGTCGGCGTGCCACTCACGCTGCTCGCGATTCCGGCTGAAGCAGAGGTCGCGGTCATCGAGCTCGGCACGAGCATTCCCGGCGAAGTTGGAATTCTGCGCGAGATTACCCGGCCGGACATCGCCATCGTCACATCAGTGGCGGAGGAGCATCTCGAAGGGCTCGGCGATCTCGCTGGAGTATTGCGCGAAGAAACGGCCTGCTACGAGGGAGTTGCTCTCGCAATTGCCCCCGCGAGCCAGCCCGAGATCGAAGAAGCGGCGAGGTCCAGGGCAAGGCGAGTGATCGTCGCCGGGCTCGACCGCGGAGATGTCACGCCGCGGTCGTGGAAGATCGAGGCTGACGGTCGCGGAACGCTCGAGCTCGACGGAGTGGTCTTCAGTCCGCCCCCCCGGGGACTGCACAATCTGCAGAATACGATGCTGGCAATCGCAGTCGCGCACGCCCTTGGAGCGAGGGACGAATCGATCGCAAGCGGAATTGCGCGAATGCCGGCGCCAAGGATGCGCGTTGCGTGGGAGACGCTCGGGCAGGTGACGCTGATCAACGATGCGTACAACGCCAATCCCGGATCGACACGAGCGGCGATCGAGCTGATGAAAGGAATGGGGACGGAACGGCAGCGAGTGATGGTCCTCGGGACGATGCGTGAGCTCGGTCCCTCGTCCGACAAGTGCCACGACGACATCAGCCGGCTCGCGCTTGACTCGGGCGCCGACGTCGTTGCCGGCATCGGCGACTTCGCCGCGTCGTTCGAGCGCGTCGCGGCGAGTGATGATCGCGTAATAACGGCGGAATCCGTGGAAGAGCTGTGGCCTCTGCTCTCCCGACGGCTCGCCCCGGATGCGGTTATTCTATTGAAGGCATCACGCGGGATTAGGCTGGAGCAGCTCGTGCCGCATCTCACATCCTGGGCTACGCAATAGTGCTCAATTACCTCCTGGTTCCCTTCGTAAGACAGTTCGGGTTCCTGCGAATCTTCAACTACATATCGTTTCGGGCGGCGGGAGCGGCGGTCACTGCGCTCCTCCTCTCGTTCATCGTCGGCCCGATCATCATCCGGCGCCTTCGCCGCATGCGCCTGCACCAGGTGATCCGCGAGGGCACTCCCGACAGCCACCAGGAGAAAAAAGGCACGCCGACAATGGGCGGGCTGATCGTTCTAACGGCGACGCTCATCCCCACATTTCTCTGGGCGAAGCTGAGCAACATCTACGTTCTGCTGGCGATGCTGGTGATGCTGTGGATGGGATTCATCGGCTTCACCGACGATTATCTGAAGCTCAAGCAGCGACAGATGGGGAAGAAGAACACCGGCCTCATCGAGGGCTACAAGCTGATCGGCCAGATAACGATCGGCTTTGCCCTCGGCTGGTACATATGGAAATATCCGCTCTCGACGCTGCCCGGCGCATCGACGACGCTGCCGTTCTACAAGTACATCCTCATCGTTCCGGCGACGGCAGCGCTCGGCTGGCTTTACGTTCTGTTCGTCACCTTCGTCCTCACGGGGACGAGCAATGCCGTCAACATCACCGACGGTCTCGACGGACTGGCGCCGGGTCTCGTCGCTATCGCAGCCGCCACGCTCGCTGTCTTCGCCTACATCATCGGCCGGATAGACGCGTCGTCGTACCTCCAGGTCTATTACCTCCGCGGTGCTGGCGAGCTCACTGTATTCTGCGCGGCGGTGATGGGTGCCTCCATCGGGTTTCTCTGGTTCAATACACATCCAGCCCAGGTCTTCATGGGAGACACAGGATCGCTTGCGCTCGGCGGCGCGATCGGCGTCGTGGCGATCCTCCTAAAATCCGAGTTTCTGCTCGTTCTCGTCGGTGGAGTATTTGTCGCCGAGATGGTCTCGGTGATCCTCCAGCGCGTGGTATACAAGATCCGGAAGCGCCGCCATGGGGTCGAGTACGCCGACTCGCATCGACTTTTCCGTCTTGCACCGCTGCATCACCATTTCGAGCAAAGCGGGTGGGACGAAGCGCAGGTTGTCGTGCGATTCTGGATTCTCGGAATCCTTTGCGCGTTCGTGGCATTGAGCACTCTCAAGCTGAGATGAGCCGGCAGGAGCTGCCCGACGGCGAGATAGCCGTGCTGGGACTCGCGAAAAGTGGAATGGCGGTCGCGCGGCTGCTGCTGGCTGACGGACGAGCGGTGTACGCGTCCGATTCAGTGGCGTCGCCGGCGACGCTCGAGAATGCCGAGAAGTTGAAGACCATTGGCGCTGACGCGACATCCGGATCGCATGACCTCGACCGCATCGGCCGGGCGTCCCTTGTTGTCGCCAGTCCGGGAATCCCGCCGGAAGCGCCCCCCTTGAAGGCGGCTCGCGGCGCCGGAGTTCCCATCGTGAGCGAGATCGAAATTGCTCTTCGTTTTCTCAAATCATCGCGAGTCATCGCTGTCACCGGAACGAACGGAAAGACGACAACCACGGCCCTCGTCGGGCACATTATGCGAGGGCTGGGTCTCGACGCCGTGGACGCGGGGAATATCGGCACACCGCTCGCGGACATCGCGCTGCGCGATCCGCAGCCGGCATGGATCGCGCTCGAGATGTCGTCGTTCCAGCTCCACGATACACCCGGCCTTACGCCGGCGGTCGGAGTACTGACGAACCTCAGTCCCGATCATCTCGACCGCTATCCCACCGCGACTGAATATTACGCCGATAAGGCTCTTCTCTTCGCCAACGCAAGCGATGGGAGCCGGTGGGTGTTGAACGCTGACGATGCTCGCGTGGGGGTGCTGGCGGCGGACGTCGCGGGGGACAAATATCACTTCTCCATCCGCGGGGTGGCCGACGCATGGCTCGATTCGGCGAGCGGGTGGCTGATGCTCTTCGGCGAGCCGCTCATCGAGCGAAGCGAGGTGCATCTCCTCGGCGACCACAACGTCGCGAACGCGCTGGCTGCATCGCTTGCGGTTTCAGTCGCCGATACCGAATTCCGAAATGCGGAAGTGCGCGGTCGCGTGCGACGTGCGCTTGGCAGCTTCAACCCGCTGGCTCACCGCCTCGAGATCGTCGGCGAATATGACGGCGTGCAATGGATCAACGATTCCAAGGCGACCAACGTCAGCTCGACTCTCGTGGCCGTCGAAGGAATGCGGCGTCCGACGATCCTCCTGCTCGGAGGCCGTCACAAAGGGGAGCCGTATACCGCGCTCGCCGATGCCATCAGGAAGCGAGTCAAGCACGTCATCGCCTTTGGCGAGGCGGGGCCGATAGTCGAAAACGACCTGGCCGGCACGGCTCCCCTCGATCGCTTCGAGTCGAACTTCGAGTCGGTGATCGAGCGGGCGCGGGAGCTCGCCGCACCGGGCGACGCAATTCTTTTGTCGCCTGCGTGCTCGAGCTTCGATATGTTCAAGAACTACGAGGAACGCGGCGCTCGATTCAGGCAGCTCGCGGCGGAGTGATAGATGGCTGAAGCGGTAGCCGACGTAAGGTACAGATGGAACATGAGCATCGAAGCTCGTGTCCTTGTCGTCGTAACTCTCGCGTTGCTGTCGCTCGGGCTCGGGACCGTCTACAGCGCCAGCGCGATCGTCGCCCAGCAGTCGGGCCAGAGCAACGCCGCGTTCTTTCTGAAGCAGCTCGCCGGCGTCCTGGTCGGTCTGGTCGTCTTCGCGATCTTTGCCAAGGTTGACGCCGAACAGTGGTATCGCTGGGCGTGGCCGGTCATGATCCTGTCGATCGCGCTGCTTTTTCTCGTGATTCTGCCGTTCACCGAATCCATTGCCCCCCGGTCGCACGGCTCACGAAGATTTCTGATCGGAGCGTCGCTCCAGCCGTCGGAGCTGGCAAAGGTCGCCGTGATTGTGTGGACAGCGATGCTCGTGGTAAAGAAGGGTGACGCGCTGAAGGGCCTGACGAAGGGCCTGCTCCCATTTCTCGTAATCGTCGGGCTGCTGGACATCCTGGTGGCGCTAGAGCCGGATCTGTCGGTCGCGATGACGTACACGCTGATAATGGGGATCATTCTCTTCGCCGGTGGCGTGCGCATTGGGCATTTCGTCGTCCTCGGCATCATTGGCATTCCGTTGCTGTGGACGCAGTTCCAGCGGCTCAACTACGCGCTGCTTCGCATGACTGCGTTCTTCGATCCCGGGTCAGCACCGCCCCACTTCGACTATCAGCTGAAGCAGTCGCTGATCGCCGTTGGATCGGGGCGGCTCTTCGGAGTCGGCTTCGGACAGGGAAGGCAGCAGTTCGGCTTTCTGCCGCTTGCGTATGACGATTTCATCGCCGCCAACATCGGTGAGGAGCGCGGATTCGCAGGGCTCGCCTTCGTCATCATCATGTTCGCTCT
>JAHFCS010000123.1 GCA_023249395.1 Gemmatimonadota bacterium | reverse complement strand
TTGCACCTGCACCAACTAGCACGAGCAGTCCCGTCAACATTGAAGCGTCGAACGAAGTCGCTGCCTCGATGCGATGCGACGAATAATCGGCCGACATGTTGGCCGGCCAGAAAAGGAGGCGCAGCCATTCGATCGTCACGCGAAGCATCGTAAAGAGACGCGTGGTAAATGGCGCGTCGAGCAGCAGCACGTTCGGGCCGCCGGTGGCGACCCGGCCGATCACCAGAGTCCGCAGAAGAACGAAGAGAGCTCCGGCTGCGACGAGCGCGACGAATAGCGGAAGGAGCGCTCGGACCCGCGCCCGCAGAGGACGATCGTCAGTGACCACCGTCAGCTCCGCCGCCACCAACAGCGCGGGAAAAACGATCGCGTGTTCCTTGAACATGCACGCCGCGAAGTAGAGCGTGGCGAGGAGGGCGATCTCTGACGGTCGCATGGCTCCGGCGCGTCTCGCACGGATGTAGCGGGCGACTGCCGCCACTACGAGAAGCGCGACCCACAGCTCCGCCTGGCCGACGACGTTCGCGACAACCTCGACATGAACCGGATGCACTGCAAAGAGAGCCGCGGCGATGAACGCCGCAGCGGGCACCGTCAGCAAGAGAGCGAGCCGATACAACGCGACCGCCACCGCCGCGTAGAGAACGATGTTGGTAATGTGGAACGGAAGCGGCGACCCATGACCCATCGCCCACTGCGCCGAGAAGGCGACGGCAGTCAGCGGGCGGTAGAGGCTGGCTCCCTCCTCGGGAGGCCAGTATGTCTGGCCGAAAAGGCGCCAGGCTTCGACGAGCGAATGCAGCCGCTGATTTTCGAAGATGATGTGGACGTCGTCGAGAGCGAACCCGTTCCTGAGACCGGTGAGCGAAGCGAGTACGGCGAGGAGAGCGATAGCCATCCACGCCAGCGACTGCGCGCGCCTACGGCGGGAGTTCGCGGTCTCCACTTCGATCACGCCTCGACCCCGAACCGGGTCAGCTTTCGATACAGCGTCGATGGGTCGATGCCCAGCGTTTCGGCGGCTTTTGACTTGTTGCCGCCCTCGCTCCCGAGCACCCACATGATATAGGCGCGCTCGATCGCGTCGAGCGACGGATTCACTGCAACCCTGTCGGATACCAGTGGCTCGGATTTTCGCTGCCTGATGCGGTCCGGAAGCGATGCCGCTGTAATGACGCCGTTCGACGCGAGGATCACCGCCCGCTCGATGGCGTTTTCGAGCTCACGCACATTTCCCGGCCATGCGTACTCCTGCAGCTGCTCAGCGCCCTCGTGCGCGAGGGTTTTCGGCTCCTCGCCACGGGCGATCGCTATCTGCTGAAGGAACGACTCGGCGAGAATCGGGATGTCTTCGCGCCGGTGACGCAGGGGGGGAATCTCGATGGCGATTACGTTCAGCCGGTAGAAGAGGTCTGTGCGGAAGTTGCCGCGCGCGATCTCCTGATCGAGATCACGGTTCGTTGCCGCGATGAGACGGGTGTCGATCGGAATCGGCTCGGTTGCACCGACGGGTATCACTTCACGATGCTGGAGCACACGAAGCAGCTTGACCTGCGTTGCGGGAGTCGTCTCGCCGATCTCGTCGAGGAAGAACGTCCCGCCCTCCGCGGCGGAGAACATGCCTGTCTTGTCCTTTACCGCGCCGGTGAACGAGCCTTTCACGTGCCCGAACAGCTCGCTCTCGAGAAGGCTTTCCGGAAGCGCGCCGCAGTTGATTGACACGAAGCAGTTGGCAGAACGCTTCGACAGCTCGTGGATGTAGCGGGCGACGACTCCCTTCCCCGTTCCCGATTCTCCCTGCAAGAGAACCGTAGAATCGGTCTGCGCCACCGTCTCGGCGATGCCGAGCAGATCGAGCCACGCACGATTGGTTCCGATGGGCTTGCCCACCTTGTCGCGACGCTTGATCTCGCGCTTGAGCGCGCGGTTTTCGATTCTCAGCTTGCGATGCTCAGCGGCGCGCTTGACGATGGCGACGAGCTCGTCGTTGCGGAAAGGCTTCTGGATGTAGTGGAACGCGCCATCGTTCACCGCCTGGATGGCGGACTGGAGCGATGCCTGCGCGGTCATCAGGATCACCGGAACATCGGGGTCCTGCGCCCTGGCGGCGGCCAGCACTTCGAGCCCCGTAACCGCGGGCATCCTGATGTCGGATATTACAATGTTTGGCCGCAGCGCCGTGATCTGCTCGAGCCCCTGGCGGCCGCCGAATGCCACGTGTGCCGCAAACCCCTCGTTCTTGAGAAGTATCCGCAGCGTATCGACAATTCCCGACTCGTCATCGATGATGAGGACTGTCGGCCGCGTCTCCGTGCTTTCGTTCATGTCCCTGCCGGGTCACCGGATTTTGGGTAGAACGAGCGTGAAGCGTGTCTCCTCTCCGGGGTCGCTCACCATTACCAGACCGCCATGTGCTTCTGCCGCGCGCTGGACCAACGAAAGTCCAAGCCCGCTGCCCCCCGGCTTTGTTGTGACGAAGGGATCGAACAGTCGGTCACGAATTCCCGCCTCGACTCCGGGACCATTGTCCGCGACCAGGACGGCAAAGGCACCCCCCTCGAACTCCGGACGACCTTCGGGAAGCTGGTGGACGGCGAGCTCTCCCCCTTCGATCCTCACTTCCCCGCCTGGGGGCGATGCCTGAATCGCATTCAGCAGGAGATTGTAAATGGCGCGATGCAGCAGGTCCTGGTCGCCCTCCATCATCATGGGACTGGGAGGAAAGAGATCCACAACCCGCACTCCGGCCGCGACTTCCGGCTGGACAGCGGCAAGTCGCGCAGCGTTGCGGGCGACCTCCGCAAGGTCGATCTGCCGCAGGCTCATCCTGCCCGTCCGGGCGAAATCGAGGAAGTCCGAGAGAAGGCGCGACAGCCGGTCCGACTCCCGCTGCACGAGCGAGCCCAGTACCTGCTCGTCCGCCGACGCGCGCGGGATGCGCGACAGCTGCTCGACCGCGCTGCGGATCGCCGCGAGGGGATTCCTGATCTCATGGGCGAGTGATGCGCTCATCTCTGCGATCCCTTCCAGTCGCTCGGAGCGAAGCTCGAGCTTTCGCATATCGCTCTCGCGGAGGCGGAATTTGGCGAGCTCGGCCGCCAGCTCCTCGTTCTGGACTCCGGCAGCGCGGAGCTTCGCAGCAATGATCGCGCTGCTGAGCGCCACAACCGCGAATACCCCCAGCTGGAAGAACAGTGGCGCGCCGGGAACGACGCTGTGCCCGAAGATCGCGTCGGCGATGTAGAGAACGATGCCAAGTGCGGCGATGAGAGGTACGCCCGAAGGGGGAACGAGAAGCGAATAGACGGCGATCACGAGAATGTAGATGGGGGCGAATTCCGACTGGTATCCGTCCCACGTAACGTGGACGGCCGCCGTCACCAGAAGGAGATCGAAAATCGACTGGAGGTAGAAAAAGTCCGCCGTCGCCCGCCGTCGCCATGGACCGGTCCAGGAGACGCAGAGGGCGGTGAAGATCAGGGAAGCGATGAACGCCAGTGAAGCGATGAGCGTGTCCGCGCTCGCGGCGTTGAGCCAGACTGAGAGGGCGGCGAAGAATATCGCCGAAGCGAGAACGAGCCTCCCGATGTATACCGCCCGGATGGTGCGGGACTGACCTGGTAGCTGGGATTCCGGGGGGACTGCCGTTCCGATGATTCCTCCTGTATCGGTGGCCGGGTGCAAGTTGGAGGGGCTGGATAGTTCCGTCAATTCCGGGCCGTGCGATATAGATTCAATGCTAATGGCTCACTTGGCAACGATGCAGCAGGCAACAGAGCATCTGGGAGCCGGCTCGATCACGGGGCGAATGGCGCTCGTCCTGGTGCTCGTCCTCATCAACGCGTTCTTCGTGGCCGCCGAGTTCTCGCTCGTCGCGGTCAGACGGACGCGCATCGACGAGATGGTGGCCGGTGGCGACCGCAAGGCACGCACTGTTCAGGGTGCGCTTGACAACCTCGATCGCTACATCGCCGGAACGCAGCTTGGAATCACGATCGCATCGCTCGCGCTCGGATGGGTCGGTGAGCCCGCGGTCGCCGCGATCCTCGACACAATCCTCGAGACGTTCGGCATGCCAGCGCCTCCGCTAGGGGTCCACACCGCGGCGTCGCTGCTGTTCGGATTCCTGATCCTGACATTCCTTCACATCGTGCTCGGGGAGCTCGCGCCAAAATCGGTCGCCCTGGTGCGGGCGGAAGGAGTGAGCCGTTTCGTCGCGACCCCGTTGATCCTTTTCTCGCGGGTCATGTCGCCGTTGATCTGGGTCTTCAACGGCGCCGCGAACGCGCTGCTAAAGGTGTTCAACATCAGCCGTGCGTCAGACATGCAGGGCCATTCGCCAGACGAGTTGCGGATTCTCATCATGCAGGCGCGCGCACAGGGCCGTCTCAACGAGTCAGACACCGCGATGCTTGCCGGAGTCTTCGACTTCCATCACAAGAAGGCCCGCGACGTCATGAGGCCGCGCACCGAGGTCGTCGCGCTCGACTTCGATTCGACGGAAGACGAGGTGTGGCGCGTCGTGAAGGAGGAGCGCTATTCCCGCTATCCGGTAATCAAGGAAACGCTCGACGACGTTGTCGGGGTCTTTCTCGCCAAGGATTTATGGCTCCGCGAACGCTCAGCGCCTTTCTCGCTCAAGGATCTGACGCGCGAGTGTCTCTACGTCCCTGACAGCAGGGCCGCCGAGCGGGTGCTCGACGATCTTCGAAAGACGCGGGCGCACATGGCGGTGGTGCTCGACGAATACGGCGGAACGGCTGGGATCATCACGATGGAAGACCTGATCGAGGAGGTCATCGGAGACATCGCCGACGAGTATGATTTTGCGCAGCGGACAGCGATCGAGGCGGACGGCGTTCTCGAGCTCGATGGCACGATGTCTCTCATCGACGTCCGCTCGGATCACCGCGTTCAGATTCCCGAGGGAGACTGGACGACGCTCGGCGGTTATGCGTTCGCGCAGCTGGGCAGACTTCCGCGGATGGGCGATCGCGTTCCCGTTCCGGGAGGAGAGCTGGAAGTGATCGCGATGGACGGCCGCCGCATCGCCGCGCTGCGTGTCCACCGCGCCGGACCAGGGACCTCACCTCAGCCGCAGAGCACTCGCAAATAGCGACCGAACACGATCCGTACTCGGCTCTCCGCTACCGCGACTTCAGGCTCTACACCTTCGGCCGGGTCGTGGGCGTCATCGGCTGGCAGATCCTGCAGGTGGCGCTCGGATGGGAGATCTACGAGCGGACTCATTCGGCCCTCGCGCTCGGACTCGTCGGACTCGCAACAGCACTGCCGGTCGTCATCCTGGCCCTTCCCGCCGGCGATCTGGCCGACCGAATGGACAGGAAGCGGATCCTGGTGTGGGCTCAGGCTGCGTTCATCGCCGCTGGATTCGCGCTCGCGGCGCTGTCATACTGGCGCGGACCGGTCGCCCTCGTCTACGCGGTACTGCTCGCCCGGGGCGCAGCGCAGGCCTTCAACAATCCCGCCCGGCAGGCGCTGCTTCCGCAACTGGTTCCCACGGATGTGTTCGGCAACGCTGTCACGTGGGCGAGCAGTGCATTCCAGGCCGCCGCAGTCATCGGCCCCGGCATCGGAGGAATCATCATCGCGGTCGAGGGGGGCGCAACCGGCGCCTACGTCATCAGCAGCGTGCTGACGGTGGTCTATCTGTGGACACTGATCGAGATTCGGGGAGAGGCAGGGCCGCTGGCGAATTCCACGGGCGCCGCCGGCACTCTGCCGTCCCGACCGAAAGAGAGAATGACGCTCGAATCGCTCGCCGCGGGACTGCGCTTCGTTCGCGAGACGAAGGTGATTCTCGCAGCGATAACGCTCGACCTTTTCGCGGTGCTGCTCGGTGGCGCGACCGCGCTCCTTCCGATCTTCGCCAAGGACATTCTGCACGTCGGTCCGGACGGACTCGGGTGGTTGCGAGCGGCACCTTCGGTCGGCGCGTTGCTCGTGGCAGTGGCGATTGCGCACCGGCCGACCATGAGTCGCACAGGCGTTACGCTGCTGCTGTCGGTTACGGGATTCGGAATCGCGACGGTGGTGTTCGGTCTCTCACGCTCGTTCTGGCTCTCGATGATGATGCTGTTCATACTTGGTGCGCTCGATGGAATCAGCATGATCATTCGCTCGACGCTCGTGCAGGTCCGGACGCCCGATGAAATGCGGGGACGGGTCTCGGCGGTGAACAGCGTGTTCGTTGACATGTCGAACGAGCTGGGCGGATTTGAGTCGGGTGCGCTCGCCGCTCTTGTCGGACCGGTGGCGGCCGTCGTCGCGGGAGGAGTGGGGACGTTGGTAGTTGTTGGATCGGTTGCGGCTGCGTGGCCGGAGCTGAGGAAGCTTGGACCACTGGCGCCGGTGGTGCAGGACGAGGGGCTCATCGCTGCGGACGATTGAGCACGTGATCGAGATCGACGTGAACCGAGATCTATGGAAGAGCCCGGGGATCTCGACTCGCTAGAGTCTGCAGCGTCTCCCGATCCATTCGATGTCCACCATCGAATGTCACGAGCTCGAATGGAATGCCTTTCTGCTTCAAAAGTTTCTCGTAATCCGAGATCATCCCTTCGTCCGCGAACCGGTCTCTCTTTCCATAAACGATCGCAAGCTTCACATCGCGGAAGAAGGTCGCGGCATTGTTGAGATCGGCGT
>JAHFCS010000122.1 GCA_023249395.1 Gemmatimonadota bacterium | reverse complement strand
CGTGCGCTCGGAGCAGGCGAAGGAGGACTACATCGCGCGAATGGTCGAGCTGTATCACGTGGACGGCGTCGTGTTTCATGACTGCCGCACCTGTCCCAACAACACGAATACGCGCTACGGCATGCCGAGGCGGCTGACCGAAAGGGCAGGGATTCCTGCGCTCGTCCTCGACGGCGACGTGAACGACCTTCGTTGTGTTTCGGACGAGCAGGCGCGCACAAACGTCGAGGGCTTCATCGAGCAGCTTGCCGACTCGAAGCACGCTACGCGGAGTGTTCTCGCATGATCTTCGCCGGCATCGACAGCGGTTCCTGGAACACCAAGGCGGTGGTCATCGATGACAACGCACGCGTCCTCGGCACCGCGGTGACTCGCTCGGGGGCGGATCTCTCCGCGGCGGCGGAGCACGTTTACCGGACGGTGCTGGAGCGCGCCGGTTGCACGCGCGACGAAGTCGCCGCGGTGTGGTCTACGGGTTTCGGGCGGCAGTGCGTCACCTTTGCAAACGGATCCCGCACCGAGCTCGATTGTCACGGCCGCGGCGCTGCGCACTACGTCGCCGGCCCGCTGGTCGTGATCGACATCGGCGGTCAGGACGCCAAGGTCATTCGCCTCGACGCGAGTGGACAGCGGTTGTCACACCGGATGAATCGGAAGTGCGCCGCGGGCACAGGCAGCTTTCTCGACGAGATCGCGCTGCGGCTCGGCATTCCCATCGAGCGAATGGATGCGCTGGCCAACGGCTCTACGGAGGAGCTGGACCTCTCGAGCTTCTGCACCGTTTTCGCCGGCACCGAGCTGCTCACGCTCATTCGCGGCGGCAAACGTCCCACGGATCTCGCGATGGCCGCGTACCGATCGCTCACGAAGCGGATTGTCGCTCTCGACGTCTTGCAGGGGCGCGTTGTGGCCACAGGCGGTGTAATCGCGCATCACCCGACGATGGTGAAGCTTCTCGGCCGCGAGCTGCACGCCGAGATTGTGGTCCCGCCACATCCTCAGGAGATGGGGGCGTTCGGCGCGGCGCTCGCGGCTCGAGACGGCGCCACATCCGTCGGTCCGATTCCGGTCGAACTTGAACGCGGCCAGCCGCTGACAGCCACCGGGGGTATCGCGCATGCAACGTGACGTGCGTTCACCCGGGAGGCTTCCGTTGAGTCATGCGGCGGCGGTTGTGCGCAACGGAGACATCATTTCGTGTGCGCTCCCACCGCGTGGCCGGCGCGAGACCATCGGTGCGCTCCTGGCTCGCAACGCGGCGCGGTTCGGGTCACTCGCTGCGTGCTCTGAGATGCAGGACGGGCAATACCGTCCGACGTCCTGGTCCCAGCTGCTCGAGGACGCGTGCGCGTTCGCCACTTTTCTCAGCGAGCATGGCACGGAGCGCGGGGACCGCGTCGCCGTCGTATCGCGCAATCGCGCGGCTATGGTGACTGCGGAATTCGCGACAATGTCTCTGGGCGCGATCTACGTGCCGCTCTTCCCGGGATACTCGCCGGAACAAACGTCGGATCTACTCGAGCACGCCAAGCCCAGGGTGGTGATTCTCCCCGATACCAACTGGCTGGAGCGAATCAGGATTCCGCGCTCGGTGAGGAGCGTGGTCACCTTTGATACGCCGTCGGGAAAACCGCGTGAAGTCACGGGCTTCGACGATGTGCTTTTTCTGTACCGGCCGACCGCGCTCACACGACGCGCGTTCGTGGTGGGAGCACGAGCCATCGACCCCGATACGCCGTGCCTCATGATGTACACCTCCGGAACGGGGGGCGCCCTCAAAGGAGTGCTGCTCACGCACGACAACATCCTTTCGCAACGGCGTGCGATACGCGCGCTGTGGAACGTCACGCCCAGCGACCGGTTTCTCTCCTATCTGCCGTGGCATCACAGCTTCGGTGGCATTTTCGAGAAATGGACCGCGCTCTACAACGGCGCGACGATCTTCATCGACGACTCCATGGGCCGCGACTTCGCGACTCTGCTTCGCAACTGGCTGGTCGCATGCCCCACGATCTACTTCAGCGTTCCAAAGATCTACCAGCAGCTCGTCGCACACGCAGAGACGCATCCGGAGGACGAGCCGCGGATCTTTCATCCCGACCTGCGCTTCGTGTTCACCGCCGCGGCGTCACTCCCGGCGAACGTGTCGCGGTTCTTCGCTGCGAAGGGCATCGCGGTGGTCGAAGGATGGGGGCTCACCGAGACGTCACCGTGCTGTACGCTCACCGATCCCGCCGAAACGCGAGCCGTGCCGGGGAAAGTCGGATATCCGATTCCCGGAGTGAGCGTGCGCATCGCGCCCGACGGCGAGATCCTCGTGCGCGGCCCGAATGTGATGGCCGGCTACTTCAAGGACGAAGCAGCGAGCAGAACTGCCCTGCCCGACGACGGCTGGTTCCACACCGGCGACCTGGGCGAGCTCGCGGGCGCGGCGCTCCGCCTTGCCGGCCGCAAGGATCGCGTCTTCAAGATGCTCAATGCGGAGAAGGTCGTTCCGACCGACATCGAGAACCGCATCGCTGGTATGAACCAGTACATCCGGCACGTGCTCATCACCGGCGATGGACGGGACTTCGTCGCCGCGCTTGTCTTCCCGGATTTCTTCCGCATCAGCGAGGAGTTCGGCGACGATCGCGCCGCCGCGGAGCGAACGGTCAAGGCGTCGCTGCGGGAGACGATGCTGGAGTTCAACCGCACGCATCCGGTGAAGTACGAGCACATCGGCGCATATGTGGTGATCAGCAAGGAGCTGTCGATCGAAGACGGCGAGCTGACGCCGTCGCTCAAGGTGCGTGCGCGGAGCGTGCTGTCGCGCACGAACGACTACATCGACGCGGTGTACGAGCCGACGCAGGAGTGCGACTGCCGGTTCCTGCGCAAAGTGATGCGATTGTCGGGCGACGATCGGCGCTGCTTTGCGGGCCGAGATCGCACTCTCGCGCAGTGTCACGAGTGCGGGAGCTTCATCTTCGACGACGCCAGCGGCGTCGCCACCCAGGGACACTGACGTAATGATCGATACGATGCGTTCCGATTGGGACGCCTGGTTCATGGTCGCATCCGGCGCGCAGCTCGAGCAACGCGGCTTGACGCCCCGCAGGCCTGAGCCGGGCGAAGCGGTCGTGGAAGTAGCGGGATGCGGCGTGTGTCATACGGATGTCGCCTTTTCCTTCGACGGCGTTAAGACGCGATCCGCGCTTCCCCTGGTGCTCGGCCACGAGATCAGCGGCATCGTGCGCGAGATCGGAGACGGTGTAGATCCGGCCCTCCTCGGCCGCGCGGTGATCGTGCCCGCGGTGCTGCCGTGCGGCGAGTGCGATCTCTGCCGCGCGGGCCGGCGGGCCATCTGCCGGAATCAGGTGATGCCCGGCAACGATCGCCACGGCGGCTTTGCGTCGCATGTCGTCGTTCCGGCGCGCTACCTCTGTCCAGTGCCCGAACGTCTTCTCGCCTCTCACGAGCTGTGGGAGCTGGCGGTCGTATCGGACGCGGTCTCCACTCCCTTTCAGGCGGTGAAGCGATCCGGTCTCGCGCCGGGCGAGTTCGCGGTGTTCGTCGGATCGGGCGGGATCGGCATACACGGTGTGCAGGTCGCGTCCGCGGCGGGAGCAACCGTGGTTGCTGTGGATGTAAGCCCGGCGAAACTGGAACAAGCGAGCGCTGCCGGGGCGAAAGGCGTCGTCGATGGGAGCGGGATGGCGACGAAGGAAGTGCGGAAAGCCGTACGGAATCTCGCGGAATCTCTTGGCGCGCCACCACACTGCTGGAAGATCTTCGAGACGTCGGGCACCCGTTCAGGCCAGGAGACGGCGTATGCGTTGCTCGGATATGGTGGCGTGCTGTCGGTGGTTGGTTACAGCACCGAGCGCATAGAGATCAATCTCTCGAATCTGATGGCGTACGATGCCGAGGCGCGGGGAAACTGGGGCGCCGACCCGTTGATCTATCCCGAGCTGCTCGAATGGATCGGCGATGGACGCATCCACGTGAAGCCCTACATCGAGCGACACCCGCTGGCAAGCATCAACGATGTGTTCGATCAGGCACATCACGGACGCCTGACGAAACGTGCCGTGCTCATTCCCAGCTGACTCCCCGGAGACCAGGATGAAAGCCATTGACGTACTCATGGATGAGCATCGCGTCATTGAGCGCGTGCTGGACTCGCTCGAAGCAGAAGCTGGGCGGCTGGCGCGCGGCGAGACCGTGCGCCCGGGTTTCTTTCTCGACGTCGCGGACTTCGCTTCAGGCTTTGCCGACGGGTGCCATCACCAGAAAGAAGAAGGCGTCCTGTTTCCGGCGATGACACAGCATGGTGTACCCGCGACAGGCGGGGCCATCGAGGTCATGCTGCAGGAACACGAGGCGGGTCGAACCTATGTGCGTCAGCTTCGGACCGCCGCCAGACAGCTTGAATCCCGCGAGCCTGGTGCGGCGGCGCAGCTTGTCGCCGCCGCGCTAGGGTACGCCGCTTTGCTCCGCGACCACATCGCCAAGGAGGACGAGGTTCTGTTCCCGATGGCCGCGGAGATGATTCCAGAACCCGCCCACGACGAAGTGATGGCGAAGTTTGAAACGGTCGAACACGACGGCACCGGCCCGCAGGGGCATGCACGACTGCTGGAGCTCGCCGAACGCCTGCAGCGCGAAGCCATCTAGAGCGTATGGAGAACGATCAAACATCAAGATTGCAGGTTCGGGGCTGATTCCCAATATTCGGTACCTGGTACCTGGTACCTGGTACCCGGTACCCGCTGCCCGCAGAGTCTAGCCCTTAGCCCCCGGTTCAATGCCTGCTCGTTCCATCGCGACCGCCACGATCTCCTTCGGCCTCGTCTCGGTCCCCGTCAACATCTACTCGTCGTCCGAATCGAAGGCGAGTGTGTCGTTCAACATGCTGCACAAGAGGTGCAGCTCGCGGCTCAAGCAGCAGTACATCTGCCCCAAGGACAACGAAGTCGTAACGCGCGACGACACCGTCAGAGGATACGAGTTCGCCAAGGATCAGTACGTCGTCCTAACGCCGGAAGAGCTGAAGGCCCTCGAGGAAAAGGCGACGAGCACGATCGACGTGACCGAGTTCGTGCCACTGGCCAAGGTGGATCGCGAATATCTGGACAAGGTTTACTACCTCGGCCCGGACAAGGGCGGCGACCGCGCGTATCGTCTACTGTGCGCGGCGCTCAAGGAGAGCGGAAAGGCCGCGCTCGGCCAGTACGCGGCGCGCGGCCAGCAGCATCTCGTTCTGCTTCGCCCGTTGAATGGCGTGCTGGTGATGGAGCAGCTCCATTACGCGGACGAAGTCCGGCCGACCACTGAGGTGACGATCCCCGAAGGCGATGTGAAGGACGCCGAGCTCAAGCTCGCGCTGATGCTGATCGATCAGACGTCGAGCGAAGAGTTCGAGCCGAAGAAGTACAAGGACACCGTGCGCGAGCGCGTGCTCGAGACGATTCAGAAGAAGGTCGAAGGGCAGGAGATCACCTCCGAGCCGGCGGCAGCAGGTGGCGGCGACAAGATCATCGACCTGATGGAAGCGCTGAAGGCGAGCCTCGCCAAGACTGCCCCCGAAGAAGCGAAGACAAGGAAGCAGAAAGTGTCGTGAAGCTCCTGGCGGGAACGAGCGGCTACTCGTTCAAGGAGTGGAAGGGAAGTTTCTATCCCGACGACATCAAAGCCGACGGGATGCTCGCCTTCTATTCCACGAGGTTCCCGACGATAGAGATCAACAACACGTTCTATAGACTCCCGAAGGAGCACGTGCTCCTCGATTGGGCATCGCAGGTGCCGGAGGAGTTCATCTTCGCGATCAAGGCGAGCCAGCGGATCACTCACCACACTCGGCTCAAGGCCGAATCGGAGTCACTCGTCCAGTTTCTTCTCAAGAACACGGCGGTGCTCGGCGACAGGATGGGGCCGATCCTCTTTCAGCTTCCGCCGAATCTGAAAAAGGACCTGCCGCGGCTACAGGGATTCCTGCGATACCTGCCGAGCGATCGGCGTTACACGTTTGAATTCAGACACGAGAGCTGGTGGGAAGAGGATGTCTTCTCTACGCTTCGCGATCGGGATATCGCAATGTGCATTTCGGAACAGGCCGAGCTGAAATGTCCTGTCGTGTCCACTGCCTCATGGGGATATCTGCGATTACACCGCCTCGATTACGACCAGGCGGCGCTCGAGGAGTGGGCAAAGTGCGTCACGAGTCAGGCCTGGAGCGAGGCTTACGTGTACCTCAAGCACGACGAAGGAGCGGGGTCGGGGCCGCCTGCGGTCGAGGCGTTTGTCCAGGCATCGCTCGCCGCGATGGACTAGTGCGTGAGCCGGACTGCCTAATGGCAGTATTGCCATTAGCGTCTGGAGCGAACACCTGACCGGCAGGCCCCACACGACAATAGAAGCGCGCCGCCCGCCATTGATCGGCGAGCAGCGCGCCCGGCCTTTCAACAGCCGGCTACCTGATCAATAGCTGCTGGCGTAAGTCGGATCGATCGTCGCGAGCTGGCGCCGCGTCGATGCCCACGAGTTCCGAACCGTGGACGATGGGCGAGCCTGCTGCATTGCAGCATCAACCCGCCGAGCGGCGTTGATCAGCGCTCTCCCCGCGAGCGCCGATGCGTCGGCGTTGCCCGAGCCCCGGACGAGCTGCTCGTACAGCGACGCATTGTCGACAAATGCGGAGAGCGC
>JAHFCS010000121.1:1829-6725 GCA_023249395.1 Gemmatimonadota bacterium | reverse complement strand
ATTCGTGCCGGAGCCGCTCCGCTTCTTCCCGCGCCATGGCGAGAACTTTTCGAACGCGCTCGGTGAAGTTATATCCGTTCATTGTGTAGACCCCGTATCGTTGGCAAGCATGCCGCGCACGAACCGCGCACGGGCAAGATTGGCCTCGCTCTCCGTCAGCTGGCGGCCCTCGGCATACACCAAGTGCGCCGACTGACTAAAAATCAGGAGCTTGTTGAGGGTATATACACTTAGATCGGTGATCAGTTTCAGCCCGACGGCAAGCCGTACGCTGCTGAGGTAGCTCATCACTTCATCGAACGACAGGCTGCGAGCGTAGCGAAGCGTTCCGTACGCGCGCCACAACTTGTCTTCGATAATATAACCCGCGTCTCGAAGCAATACTTTTCTTGCTTCTTCTTCGCGCTCGATGACGTGCGTGACGACGCGAACAAGATAATCGAGAAGCTCTCCTTCCGATCTGCCGAGCGTCGTCTGGTTGGAAATCTGGAAGAAGTTTCCAACGACTTCGCTCCCTTCCCCATAAAGACCGCGATAGGTGAGACCGACCTGCTGTAGGCCGGCGAGGACCTTGGCGATCTCCTTTGTCAGGACGAGACCGGGCAGATGGATGAGCACCGATGCGCGAAGTCCGGTGCCGACGTTCGTCGGACAAGCGGTGAGAAAACCAAACTCCTCGTGAAACGCGTATGGAACGCGCTCGCCGAGGTCGGCATCGAGAGCTTCGACGATCGAGAAAGCGTCCGCGACCTGGAAGCCTGACTGCAGCGACTGCAGCCGCAGGTGGTCCTCTTCATTCACCATTATGCTCGTGCCGCGGGTCAGATAAACCGCGGCGCCGCTCCGCACCGGACGCTGCATGTCGAGTCCCGCCAGCTCGCGGCTCACGAGATGTCTTTCATGGAGCAGGAGCCGGTCCTCCGGCAGCAGCTCGTCCACGCGGAACAGAACTCCCTCGTCGAGCTGGCGGATGTCGCTCATCGCCTCCCGCACCTGGGCGAGGACGCGCAGGCGCTCGCCGTCCCGGGCTCTGCCGGAAAAGGCGTAGCCCTCGAGGTTCCGGGCCAGGCGCACACGGGTGGAGATGACGATGTCCGAGTTTTCACCGGACGCGTCGAGCCATCCCACCCCGCCATCTGGAAGAAGCGAGAGATCGATCACTACTCGAGGCCCCGCAGGCGATCACGCAGATCGGCAGCCAGCTCGAACTGTTCGCTCTGAATCGCCCGCGCGAGCCTGTCGCGCAGCTCGTTCAGGGTTCCGGCGTCGGGCATCGCGCCGCTCGATGGCGGCTCGTACCGGCGACCGATGTGCCGGGAGTTCCCGTGTACCCGCCGGAGAAGGTCGCGCATGCTCTTCTCGAACGCCTCATAGCAGTGCGCGCAGCCAAGGCGCCCGGTAGTGCGGAAATCGCGGAAGGTGGAAGAGCAGAAGGTGCAGCGGGCCGCGTCACCCTGCGTCGCCTGCATCTGCTGGTGAACGCTCTGGAGGAAGTTGCTCACGTCGGGCTTGGCGGCGGCGAGAGTCGTCTCGACGCCACGCTCGGCCGCACACTTCTCGCAGAGATGGAGCAGCCTCACTCCAGTTCCTTCAATCTCGGTGAGCTGGACTACCGCGTCCGCTTCCTTGCAAACATCGCAAACCACGTTACTTCACCCGCCTTTCGCCGGCCTCGTCCCGGCGACCGCCGCATTGTTTCCGCCCACCCGAGCACGAGGTCAAACCACGACCTCGCCAACGACTGTTTCGCCGAGCTTGCCCCCCTCGAGCAGAAGCACGCGACTCGCGCGAGCGGCGAGACCTCTGTTATGTGTTACGATGATCATGCCAATCTCGAGGTCATTCACGACCTCGACTAATAACTCGTGCAGCATCTCGGCATTCGCAAGATCGAGATTCCCCGACGGCTCATCGGCGAGAATGACGCGCGGGTCCATCGCCAGCGCGCGGGCGACTGCCGTCCGCTGCTGCTCGCCTCCCGAAAGCTCGCCCGGCCGGTGATGCATCCGTGCCGACAGTCCAACCCGCGCCAGCAGCTCCGCCGCGCGGCCTCGGGCGACCTTTACATCTCGACCCGCGATCCTCAGCGGCATCATCACATTCTCCAGCGCCGAAAACTCGCGCAGCAGATGATGGAATTGAAACACGAATCCCACCGATCGGTTCCTCAGCGACGCGAGCTGCTCCTCGTCGAGCCCGTTGATGGGCTCACCGGCGACGACTACATACCCCCGTGTCGGCCGGTCGAGTGCGCCGAGAACATGAAGCAGCGTGCTCTTTCCCGCTCCGCTCGCGCCGACGACGGCAACCATCTCGCGACGCCCGAGCGTCAGGTCGACGCCGTTCAAGACATTGATCGTCCCGCCGTCGCCTCCGACGTAGGTCTTGTGCAGATCGCGGGCTTCGAGGACCGGAATCATTCGTGCCTTATCGCGTCGATGGGGTAGAGCCTCGACGCCTGGATTGCGGGATAGAGCGTGGCCACCGCGGCGGTGATGATGCTCGCCAGGACGATCCAGGCGACGTCGCCGGGCTGCGTTGCGACCGGAAGGTGGTCGATGAAATAGATCTGCGGATCCAGCGGAATGAACTTGTAGCGGTCGAGCGAGAGCGCACCGCCGAATCCGACGATCAGACCGAGCACGGTTCCCACACCGCCGATGACAATGCCCTGCAGCAGGAAGATATGGCGAATCGACCGCGCAGGCAGTCCCATCGCCTTGAGGATTCCGATCTCGCGCGTTTTGTCGGTGACGACCATCGTCAGCGTGCTGACGATGTTGAACGCGGCAACGATCACGATCAGCAGGAGGATGACGCCCATGCCCAGCTTTTCCAGCTTGAGCGCCTGGAACAGCGAGTGGTTCTGCTCCTCCCAGTCAACAGTCCGATACGGCCAGCCGAGGACGTTGGTGAGGCGCTCGGCGACCTTCGACGCCTGCCACCGGTCGTTGGTCTTGACTTCGATGCCCGTGACTCCGCCGCCAAGTGCTGCAAATTCCTGCGCCTTGTCGAGGGCGATGAAGACGTACGCGTTGTCGTACTCGTACATCCCGGTTTCGACGATACCAGTCACTTCGAACTGGTACACTCTCGGAACGAACCCGCCCGTGACCGGATTCGGCTTGACTCCCGAGATCGAGATCAGGTTGATCATGTCGCCGGGCCATGCGTTATACCGCGACGCAAGCAGCTTGCCGAGCACGATGCCGCGTTGTTTCCCATCGCTGCTGGCAAAGCGAAAGTCGCCGGAGATGGCGTGCTGGCGGATGGTAGTGACTTCAGGCACTCCCCTCCCCTGCGAAGGAATGCCGACCACATATGCCGCGCCGGCGTAATCGTGCCCGGCGTTCATGCCGCCTTCGACGAGAACAAACGGCGCCGCGGCTACCACTCCCTTTTGACGCTTGACTTTGTCAAGTATCGACGGCCAGTCGGTGATCTTGAGATCTTCGCCGTAGCTCAGCACGCGAATGTCCGGGCTGCCGACGAGAATCTTCTCCCGGAGGTCGCGCTGAAGCCCGTTCATCACCCCGATGATGAGAATGAGAGCGCTCACGCCGACCATCACCCCGGCAATGGCTATCAGGCTGATGAGCGACAGCAGTCTCGAGCCGCGGCGGCTACGGAGATACCTCCAGGCGATCGAGAGCTCGAGGCGGTTCATTCGGGGCGCATTACCGGAAAGAGAATCACGTCGCGGATGTTCGCTGTTCCTGTCATCCACATGAACAAGCGGTCAACGCCGACGCCGACACCCCCCATCGGAGGCATTCCGTATTCCATGGCTCGAAGATAATCCTCATCCACTCCGACTGCCTCCTCGTCGCCGGCGGCGCGCATGCCGGCCTGAGCTTCGAGCCGCGCCCGCTGGTCGATCGGGTCGTTGAGCTCACTGAACGAGTTTGCCATCTCGCGGCCATTTGCGAACAGCTCGAACCGTTCCGTGAGTCTGGGATCGCCGCGCTTCGGCTTGGCAAGCGGTGAAAGCTCGAACGGATAATCCACGACGAACGTCGGATCGACGATCTTCGATTCGACGAGGGCCTGGAAGAGCTCGTCCATGACCTTTGGTCGAGTCAGCAGCTCCGGCTTCTCGACTCCGGCCCGCCGCGCCATATCGCGAAGCGACGCATCATCGGCGGCGAGGACGTCGGTGCCAATCAGCGCGTTGAGGGATGGAACCCATTCCTTACGAGGAAACGGAGTCCTGAACGCCGGAACCGACTCTCCAATCTGCGGCACTGATCGCAGCGCCGAGGCAGACTTTTCGAGCAGCGACTCGACTCGTCCCATCATCGCCGTGTAATCGGCATACGCCTCGTAGAACTCCAGCATCGTGAACTCGGGGTTGTGTGTTCTGTCTATACCCTCGTTCCGAAAATCGTGCCCAATCTCGTAAACGCGGTCGAATCCACCGACCACCAGCCTCTTGAGGTAGAGCTCGTCAGCGATGCGCAGATAGAGCGTCATGTCGAGCGAGTTGTGATGGGTGCTGAACGGACGTGCGGCGGCGCCCCCGTAAACCGGCTGGAGTATGGGAGTCTCGACTTCGAGAAAACCCAGGCCGTCAAGAAAAGAGCGCATCGCAGTGATCATCTTCGAGCGAGCTACGAAAAGCGCTCGCACTTCGGGATGCACGGCAAGATCGGCGTATCGCTGTCGATACCGCTGCTCCGGATCACTGAAGCCGGAGTGCCGAACCAGCTTGCCTTCGATCTCCTCCTCTTTCCCGAATGGAAGCGGACGGAGCGATTTCGCCAGCAGTGCGAACGACGCGGCACGAATGGTCACCTCACCGGTACGCGTCCGGAAAAGCCGGCCGCGAACTCCGACGATGTCGCCGAGATCGAGCTGGTCGAGAAGCGCGTAGCGCTCGTCGCCCAGCTGATCCTT
>JAHFCS010000121.1:0-1815 GCA_023249395.1 Gemmatimonadota bacterium | reverse complement strand
GCCGCTGGAGTCCGCGAGATGCGCGAAGGTCGTCTTTCCGTGCGCCCTCCACGCAACGATTCTACCGCCGACGCTCACCGAGGGGCCTTCAGCGGCACCCTGTGATCCATCGGAAGTCTTCGCCGAAGCGGCCGCCTCGGGCATGAGCGCCACTGCCTCTGCCGCGGTATGGTCGCGGTCGTACGAATACGCGAACGGCTCTACCCCAGCCGCGCGGATCGCTTCCAGTTTTTCGCGCCGCGCGCGGAGCACGAAGTTGAGATCGTCGGTCATGCCACCGCCACGCCGCCACCCGACTGCTTCAGATACGCCGTGATGAATGGATCTATCCCGCCGTCCATGACCTTCTGAACGTCAGGAATCTTGAGCTCCGTGCGATGATCGTTGACCATCGTATACGGCTGGAACACGTAACTCCTGATCTGGCTCCCGAAGCTGACGTCGGCCTTCGTCGAATCGAGCGCCGCCTTTTCCTGCTCGCGCCGCTGCACCTCGGCTTGATACAGCTTGTTCTTGAGCATCTTCATTGCCTGCGCCTTGTTCTTGAACTGCGACCGCTGCTGCTGCGATGCGACGACCGTATTCGTCGGCAGGTGGGTGATTCGTACCGCGGAGCTCGTCTTGTTGACATGCTGGCCGCCGGCGCCCGATGCCCTGTAGACATCGATCTTCAGGTCCTCGTCTCGAATCTCGATGTTGATCTCCTCGTTCACCACCGGATACACAAAGACCGAAGCGAAGCTCGTGTGACGGCGCGCGGCCGAGTCGAATGGCGAAATGCGGACGAGGCGATGCACGCCTGTCTCAGCTCGCAGAAAGCCGTACGCGTACTGCCCGCGGATCTCGAGCACGGCACCCTTGATCCCCGCCTCTTCGCCCGCGCTTTCGTCGAGCAGATCGATCTCGAATCCACGGCGCTCAGCCCACCGAGTGTACATGCGGACAAGCATCGATGCCCAGTCCTGCGCCTCGGTGCCGCCGGCACCCGCACTGATCTCCACCTGGGCATCGCGGAAGTCGTCCTCTCCACGCATCAGCGTCTTGAGCTCGAATGAATCGATCTCGGCGTCGAGCCCCTCGATTATTCCGTCCAGCTCCTTCTCGAGATCGGTGTCGGAGGATTCGCGAAGGAGCTCATGCAGCTCCTGCGCGCTCAGAAGGCTTGTCTCCAGCTTGTCGTAAGGATCCATCCATGCCCGGAGCGCTTTCACCTCATGGAGTGTCCTCTGAGCGTCGTCCTGATTCGACCAGAAATCCGGCTCGGCCATCCTGGAATCGAGGGCACTCAACCGTTCGCGCTTTCCTTCGATGTCAAAGATACCTCCGCACTTCCGAGAGACGCTCGGCGCTGCTCGCCAGCGCGCGACCTCGCTCCCCTATACCGTCTGCCATTTGTCCCGAGTCCTAGAAGATTCGCTTGCCGGCGCCCAACACTTCGTTCAACGCCTCCTGAAAATGCGTCGTCGTCCGCGCGAACTCGGCGCCGACCTGTGCAACATACTCATCGTAACTCTTCTTGATCTCGTCCCTGAAGAGCTCCTTCAGCGTGCCCCGCTGCAGACCCTCGGAGTGTTTGGCCGGATAGTACGCGACCATGTCCGAGACAAGCGCGCGCGCCAGCCGCTTCGCGCGGAGACTCGGATCGCGCGCGAGGAATGGATTGATCGGACGCCGTTCGCCGGGTGCGGGCGGGACGTGTGGAGCTGCGGCTGGGGGCGCGACCTGAGCCGGGGCAGGTGGAGTTGCCGAAGCGAGGGGCGGAGGCGTCATCGCTGGCACGGACACCGGAGTCTGCGATGGCACGAACGGGCGCGC
>JAHFCS010000120.1 GCA_023249395.1 Gemmatimonadota bacterium | reverse complement strand
CATCGCCCTCGCGGGCGAGACCGGAGAGCTGCTCGATCATCGCATCGGTTCTTGCAGCAAATGAATCGCAGTCCTCGGCCGCTGCCTCGAGCGCGTACGTGATGAGGGCGTCGGCAGCGAGCAGATCGAGCGCTGTCTCGCGAGCGGGATGATCCATACCGCTCGGCTCCCCGGGGGGCACTGCCGTCGGACGCGGCGATGCACCGGCATCAGCGGACTCGAGTCCCTCGAGGATGGCGATGGCAGCCATCGTCAGCGCCACGGACAAATCCCCCGAGCCGGCGAAGGGCTGATTCCCGACCGCCGCGTCGATCCGCCCCGCAAGCTGCTTCGGTGGCGGAGGAGTGCGCGAGCCGAGCCATTGTTTCAGCATTATCGGTGAATAATCGCCCTTCCTTTGGCGCGCAGCAATCGGCGGCAGACCCAAATGTCGCGCGTCAGTTTCATGGTGGCGCGCGTGCACACAGTGGTTTTCCTTGCGCAGTCGTTGCGTACCCGGGCAAATTGCCCTCACCTGTAACCGGTACTGCGAATGAAGGTTGTGATATTGTGCGGAGGATACGGCAGCCGGTTCGTCGGTGTGCCGGGCGACATGCCGAAGCCGATGGTATCGGTCGGCGGACGGCCGATGGTGTGGCACATCATGAGTGGCTTCGCGGCATCGGGATTCCGGGATTTCATTCTCTGCCTTGGCTATCGGTCGGACGTCTTCAAGCAGTACTTCATGCATCTCTCGTCGATGCTGGGCGACGTGACGGTCGATCTCGGACGGGGGGACGGCCCTGTTCTTCATCGTGACATCGAGAAGATCGACTGGTGCGTGACGATGGCCGAGACAGGGCACGACAGCATGACGGGATACCGAGTGAAGAAGGCCGAGGCCTTCATCCCCGCATCCGACGACATCTTCGCCGTCACGTACGGTGACGGCGTGACCGATCTGGATTTCAGTAAGGTCGTGGCATTTCATCGCTCACATGGAAAGATGGGAACGGTGACAGCTGTCCACCCACCCGCACGATTCGGCGAGCTGATGATCGGAAAAAACGGGATCGTCGGTGAATTCAACGAGAAGCCGCAGGCCACGAGCGGATGGATCAGCGGCGGATTCTTCGTTTTCTCGCGTCGCTTTCTGGATACCCTTACCGATGACCCGACACTCATCCTCGAGCGGGAGCCGCTACAACGATTGGCTGCCGACGGCGAGCTGATGGCGTATTGCCACGACGGATTCTGGTATTGCATGGACACGCCCCGCGACCACGCGACGCTCGAGGAGCTGTGGAGCTCGGGACGCGCACCTTGGTCGCGGTAATCCACGAATTGACGGAACAGCTGGCCGGCATTGACAAGATCTATGCGCGCCGGCGAATTCTCATCACCGGTCATACAGGCTTCAAGGGAAGCTGGCTCACGTTCTGGCTGACGCGGCTCGGCGCGGAAGTAACTGGTTTCAGTCTTCCGCCAACGACCGATCCGAGCCTTTTTCGCGCGCTCGGTCTCGAAAAGCAGGTGACCCATATCGAGGGAGACGTTCGCGACCTCGACGCCCTACGGACCGCCTGGCAGGACGCGAAGCCTGAGCTCGTACTCCATCTCGCTGCGCAGTCACTGGTGACTGAGAGCTACCGCGATCCCCTCGGCACCGTCGCAACGAACGTCATTGGGACGACAAACCTTCTCGAGCTCGCGCGAACCTCAAACGCACCGGAAGGCATGCTCCTCGTCACCAGCGACAAATGTTACGAGAACAATGAGTCGAGCCACCCCTATTCCGAAACCGATCCGATGGGCGGCCACGACGTCTACAGCATGACCAAAGGTGCCGCCGAGCTTGTAATCTCCAGCTATCGGCGAAGCTTCTTCGCCAAGGGCGGCAGTGATGCAGACGTCGCAATTGCGAGTGCACGCGCGGGCAATGTGATCGGTGGAGGAGACTGGGCACCCGAGAGACTCGTTCCTGACTGCATTCGAGCGTTGCGGTCGGGCGAAACAGTGAAGCTGCGGAATCCCGACGC
This sequence comes from Gemmatimonadota bacterium, assembly GCA_023249395.1. Taxonomy (GTDB): domain Bacteria; phylum Gemmatimonadota; class Gemmatimonadetes; order Gemmatimonadales; family Gemmatimonadaceae; genus UBA4720. Next base: position 4,734 of record JAHFCS010000120.1, on the reverse strand, counting down.
GGTTCGCCCGTGGCAGCACGTTCTCGAGCCGTTGTCGGGTTACCTCGGCCTCGGAGCGCGACTGCTTTCGTCGGACCGATCGACCCGGCGCCAGGCCTCGGAGGCATGGAATTTTGGCCCTGCCGAGGAGAATACGAGCTCGGTGCGGGAGCTGGTGGAATCGATCATCGATGCATGGGGCGGCGGCTCATGGCGCGCCGAATCGTCCGCGGCAGACTTCCACGAGGCGGCGACCCTGAGGCTATCAATCGAGAAAGCGGCAAAGCTCCTCCACTGGCATCCTCGCTGGAATCTCCAGAAGACTGTGGAGCTGACTGTGGGCTGGTACCGCGCCTTCTACGCCGGGGACGACATGACCGCGTGGTGTGCCAGTCAGATCGACGAGTATTCCCGAGCTTAGCCTTTCGCCAGCTGCCTGTTGACGACCGCAGCCACCGCCGCAAGTGCCTCAGGGATGCGGGACGCGTCCGGAATTCCCGCCTGCGCCATGTGCGCTTTCCCGCCGCCCCTTCCACCCGCGACAGCAGCCACTTCCTTGAGAATCGCATCCGCACGAAGGCCACGCGCGCGCAGATCGTCGGTCACCACGCAGAGAAGAGTGTGCTTTCCGCCAACATCAGCGGCTAGAACGGCGACACCGCTGCCGAGGCGGTCACGCACCGCATCCGCGAGCGCGCCAAACGACTTGTTGTCGGCCGCAGTGACATTCGCGGCAATAACGCGCACACCCTCGAGATCCGTCGCCGAGCTCACGATGCGATCCACCTCGCTCCCGCTGTCGCTCCGCATCGACTCGTCGAGCCGCTTCTCGAAGGATCGCTTCTCTTCGGCGAGTGTCTGCACTCGCTTGACGACGGTCTCCGGAGTGGCGCGCACCACATCGGAGACCTGTTCGAGCTTGCTGGCCATCCCGGTCAGTAGTGCGTAGGCCTTCGGACCGGTCACCGCCTCGATCCGCCTCACGCCGGCGGCAATTCCCGATTCGGCCACTGTTCGAAACAGACCTATCTCTGATGTGTTTCTAACATGCGTTCCACCGCACAGCTCGGCGGAGACGCTGGGAATGCTCACCACACGCACGACTGCGCCGTACTTCTCGCCGAAAAGGTGCATCGCCCCCGAAGCGACCGCATCGTCGTAGCTCTTCTCAGAGATATCGAGCTGGATGGCGTTGAATATCTCGCGGTTGACGATCTCGTCCACCCGCGCGATCTCGGCGTCGGTCATCGGCCCGTGATGCGTGAAGTCGAATCGCAGGCGATCGGGCGCCACGAGTGAGCCCGCCTGATGGACGTGCTCACCGAGCACTGATCGTAGTGCCGCGTGAAGCAGGTGTGTCGCGGTGTGATTGCGCTCGGTGTCGAGTCGCTTGTCGCGCGGGACGGTGGCGTACGCGTTACCGAGACCCACTTCGCCCTCCGCCTCGCCAATCGCCGTCAACCGGCCGTCGATCTTCCGCACTTCGTCCACCTTGACCTTCCATCCCTCACCGGTGATCACACCCGTGTCGGAGATCTGTCCACCGGATTCCGCGTAAAAGGGCGAGTCCGCGAGAATCACCGCAACGCGGCCATCGGGGAGCTTGGCGTAATCGAGTACCATAGTGTCGGACTCGATTCGATCGTAGCCGACGAAGTTCACATCGCCGCGATTCGTCGCGCTGCCACGTCCGACTGCGCCCCCAACGCGCTGCCCGTCGGGCTCCGCCTGCCAGGTCGCACTCGCCAGCTCGTCGGCGGATGCTCCGATCTTCTTCGATTTGCGCTCTTCCTGTGACATCGTTCGCTGTGCCTGGAGTGCCGCCTCGAATCCGACAATGTCCACCGTGTAGCCACGCTCACGCGCCATAAGCTCGGTGAGATCGATTGGAAAGCCGAATGTATCGTAGAGTCGAAATGCATCCTCGCCCGAAATGGTACCGCGCAAAACGTCGGATCCCTGCGTCGTCTCCGCGGGCGCGATCTCGTCGAAGCGGCGCATTCCGCCGTCGATCGTCGCCAGAAAGCGCTGCTCCTCGGCGAGTGTCGTGTCGAGGATATGGCGCTTGCGCTGGCGCAGCTCCGGGTAGACGTCACCCATGAGCTCGATGACGCGCTCGACGACCGAAACCAGAGTGGGAGTCGCTCGCCCGAGCAGCCACGCGTGCCGAACCGCGCGACGAAGAATTCGGCGCAGCACATAACCACGTCCGTCGTTCGATGGAAACACTCCGTCGGCGAGCAGGAAGGCGACCGCGCGGGCGTGATCGGCTATGACGCGGAATGCAGCCGGCTCGACGAGAATCCGGCCACCCTGCTTGACGGCGGCCGACCATTCCGCGCGCGATGAGCCCGGCAGCTCGTGCCAGTGAGGCTCATCCGACTCATGGCCCTGGTAGGGGATCCCGGTGACGATCTCGATGCCTTCGATCAGAGGCGCAAAGAGATCGGTGTGATAGTTCGAGTTCACACCCTGGAGCACGGCGGTGATGCGCTCCAATCCCATTCCAGTATCGACTGACGGCTTGGGCAGCGGCACCAGCGTGCCGTCGGCCTGTCTGTCGAATTGCATGAAAACCAGATTCCAGAACTCGAGGAACCGTCCCGCTTCCGCGCCTTCAACGAACGCGTCCTTCGAGAATTCCTTGCGATCGCGCTCAGTCCACTCTCCCGTCGCGCCGTCGGGAAACCCATAGTCGTCTGTTACATGCGCCAGGTCGGTGTAGATCTCCGAGCATGGCCCGCAAGGTCCCGTGTCCGCCATCTGCCAGAAATTGTCGTGCGCGCCAAGACCATAGATGCGGGAGTCGGGCAGTCCGGCGATCTCGCGCCACAAAGCGCGAGCCTCCTCATCCTCTTCATAGACCGACACGCGAAGATGCGCCGGGTTCAGTCCCAGCTCCTTCGTCAGGAACTCCCACGCGAAATGGATCGCGTCGCGCTTGAAGTAGTCGCCAAAGGAGAAGTTCCCAAGCATCTCGAAGAAAGTGTGGTGCCGCGCGGTGTGGCCCACCTGCTCGAGGTCGTTGTGCTTGCCGCCGGCGCGAACGCACTTCTGCGTTGTCGTCGCGCGCCTGCCGAACGTCGGATTGTCCTGGCCGAGAAAGACCTTCTTGAACTGGACCATTCCGGCGTTGCAGAACAGCAGCGTCGGATCGTCGCCCGGTACGAGCGAGCCGCTTGGCCGCACCGCGTGCCCATGCCTCTCGAAATAATCGAGGAATGTCTGCCTGGCTTCGTCGGCCCTCATGCGACGTAATATACGCGGGCCTCTACTCGGCCTTCAGCACCTTCTTCAGAACGGCGTTGATCTCGTCGATGCCGTAGCCGCGGCGCGCAAGGTGGGCATAGAGGCGCCTTCTGATCACAATCGGCTCGAGGCCCGCAAGCGATGCGGCCTTTCTTCGCGCGTCCTTTTCAACGACCGCCTCGAGATCGACGGCCTCTTCCTCGATCACCGTCTCGATCGCGAGCGCGGCTAGGTCGCGCGGAATTCCCCGCTGATAAAGCTGCTGTGTTATCCGTCGCTTCGACGCTCCGGGCCCCAGCAGCCGGCCGCGCGCGAACTGCGCCGCGTAGCGCTTGTCGTCAACCAGGCCGTTGCCGAGGAGACGCTCCATGGCTGCGTCAACATCGGCAGCCGTGAATCCCTTCTGAGCCAGCTTGCGCCTGAGGTTCCGCGCCGTGTATGGGCGAGCCGTAAGCAGACTCAGAGCGTGCTCGTAAGCAGAGGCAGCCATGTCGGTAAATGAAGAAATAAACGGGGCCGAATGCGCGTCGAAGGGCGGATACACCGGGCCCCGCCACCCCGAACGCTCACTCGACCCCGAAGATACTCGCGCCCCGAGCCGATCTACTCCTCGGCGGCCTCCACCTCTGCGTCGCCAACCGACGGCCTTATGCCGAGGACTGTCTTCACTTTCTCCTCGACCTCGGCGAGCAGCGCCGGGTTGTCCTTCAGATACATCTTCGCGTTTTCGCGCCCCTGCCCGATCCGCTGCGATCCGTAGCTGTACCACGCGCCCGACTTGTCGATGATTCCCGACTCGGCGGCAATGTCGAGAACCAGCGATGCGTGGCTGATGCCCTCGGAGTACATGATGTCGAACTCGGCCTGCTTGAACGGCGGCGCGACCTTGTTCTTCACGACCTTTACGCGGACGTGCGACCCGATGACGTCTTCCTTTTCCTTCACTGCGCCGATCCTGCGGATGTCGAGCCGCACCGAGGCGTAGAACTTGAGTGCCCTTCCACCAGTCGTCGTCTCGGGGTTGCCGAACATCACGCCGATCTTTTCGCGCAGCTGATTGATGAAGATGACCGATGTCCTCGAGCGCGCGATGGCACCCGTGAGCTTGCGGAGTGCCTGGCTCATGAGCCTCGCCTGCAGCCCCATGTGCGAGTCGCCCATGTCGCCCTCGATCTCGGCGCGCGGCACCAGCGCCGCAACCGAATCGATCACCACCACATCGACCGCGCCGGAGCGAACGAGGATCTCGCAGATCTCCATCGCCTGCTCGCCGGTGTCCGGCTGCGAGACGAGAAGATTGTCGACGTCAACTCCAAGTTTCTGCGCGTACTCGGTGTCGAGCGCATGCTCGGCGTCGATGTAGGCCGCGACTCCGCCGGCCCGTTGAGCGTTGGCGACAACGTGAAGGCACAACGTGGTCTTGCCGCTCGACTCGGGACCGTATACCTCCGTCACCCGTCCGCGCGGAATTCCGCCCACCCCGATCGCCGCGTCGAGATTGATCGC
>JAHFCS010000119.1 GCA_023249395.1 Gemmatimonadota bacterium | reverse complement strand
AGGGAAGCGCGTCGTGCGACTCAAGGGCGGTGATCCGCTGGTGTTCGGACGGGGCAGCGAGGAAGCACAGGCGCTCAACGACTCGAGCGTTCTCTTCGAGATCGTGCCCGGAGTGACGGCGGGCATCGCGGCGCCAGCGTACGCGGGCATTCCGGTGACGCATCGCGGCATTGCGACCTCGGTGACGTTCGTCACAGGCCACGAAGATCCCGCCAAGCCGACGACACAGACGAACTGGAGTGCCCTCGCGAAATCGGGCGGGACGATCGTGCTGTACATGGGAGTGAAGACACTTCCCGCAATCGCTGCGGCGCTGATGGAGGGCGGAATGCCGGGCGCGATTCCGGCGGCCGCGATCCAGTGGGGCACGCGAGCGAAACAGCGGACTGTGACAGCGACGCTCGAGACGCTCGCCAGCCGGGCAGCGGAGGCGGGGATTACCGCGCCGGTGATCACGGTCATCGGTTACGCTGTCGTGCTGCGCGACGAGATCAGCTGGTTCGAGACCCGGCCACTCTTCGGAAAGCGTATCGTCGTCACGCGCGCTGCAGCGCAGGCGACATCGCTGTCTGAAAAGCTGCGCGAGCTCGGCGCCGATGTTATCGAGATGCCGGCGACGCGCATCGCCAGACTCGACCTCGCCCCGTTGCGCGACGCAATCTCGCGCCTGGATGATTACCAGTGGCTCGTCTTCACGAGCCAGAACGCAGTCGCGATTTTCTGGGAGCAAATGCTGGGGGCAGGACTCGACGCGCGCGCCCTCGCCGGACTGAAGATCTCCGCTGTGGGACCAGCGACCGCCGGCGCACTGCTCGAGCACGGCGTTGCAGTGGATGTCGTGCCCGAGAGATTCGTCGCCGAATCGCTGCTGGAGAAGCTTGGCGGCAGAAAGGATGTCCGCGGCACTTCGGTTCTCTACGTGACGGCCGAAGGCGCACGCGAAGTCTTACCTATCGGACTCGAGGACCTCGGCGCCAAAGTGTCGGTGATTCCGGCGTACCGCTCGATCAGCGGTGGCGCGGGTGCGAGCCGTCTCGCCGCCGCGCTCGAGTCGGGCCGTGTGGATCTCGTGACGTTCACTTCGGCTTCTGGCGTGCGTGACTACGTCGAAGCCGTCGGCGAGGAGCTTGCGCGCCGAGCTCCCGCCGCGTCGATGGGGCCGGTTACGACCGAAGCCGTAACGACCGCGGGAATAGAGCTCCGGTGCGAGGCGAAGATATCGACGATCGACGGTCTTGTGGACGCAATCCAGCTCGCGCTCTCGTGACAGACCGCCGCTTTCGGGGCTACAGCCTGCGCCAAGCGGCCTGGCCTCTTTTCGACTGTGTATGTTTAGTGTCACGAATCGGAGACCATTCATCGATGCGCTACAGAATTTTCCCCGGCACCGACCTCTCCGTCAGCGAGATTGGATTCGGCACCTGGACCCTCTCCACCAGCCGGCGGGGTGAAAAAACAGACGACGAGGCAGTGTCAATGCTTCGCCGCGCCCACCACGACTTCGGGATCACGTTCTTCGACGCCGCGGCGAATTTCGGCGTTGAAGAGGAGCCGATGGCGTACAAGGGGACAATGGACAGGGTCACCTCGTGAATCCATGGCACGACATCGCCGTCGGAGAGCATCCGCCGGAGCGCGTTACCGCTGTCATCGAGATCCCTCGTGGCAGCCGCAACAAGTACGAGCTCGACAAGGTAACGGGGCAGTTCCGCCTCGATCGAGTGCTCTTCTCGGCCGTCCACTACCCGGGCGATTACGGGCTGATTCCCCGCACGCTGCACGAGGACGGCGACCCGCTCGACATTCTCGTCAGCATCAACGAGCCGACCTTTCCCGGCTGCCAGATCGACTGTCGCCCGCTGGGAGTCCTCAAGCTACTCGACCGCGGAGAGCCGGACGACAAGATCATCGCCGTACCGTCGCACGATCCCTTCTACAACGACACCTACGACATCGCCGACCTGTCGCAGCATTATCTGAAAGAGGTCGAGCACTTCTTTCACATTTACAAGGATCTGGAAGGACGACGAGTCGAGATAGTTGGGTGGGAGAAGAGCGAAGTCGCGATGGAAGTGATCTCTTCATCGATAAGGCGCTACGACGAGAAGTATCTGCGCGTCGGACCGTAGGGGGCTCTGCGCGTCGCGTGAATGAAGTTGCCGCCGGGCTGAGGGAGATCGTCGATCGCGAAGCTGAGCGATTGGCCGCCCTTCCGGATGCCCGCGCAAAGACCCCGGTCGCTCCAGGCAAATGGTCACCCAAGGAGATCATCGGCCATCTCGTGGACTCGGCTTCTAACAATCACGGCCGGTTCGTCCGCGCGCAGCTCACGGACGATCTCACCTTTCCCGGCTACGACCAGGAAGCCTGGGTTCGACTCCAGGATTACGCCAATGCGGACTGGTCCTCGCTCATCACTCTCTGGCGCGCCTGCAACCTCCACATCGCTCACGTGATCGAGAGAATCCCCGATGAGGCACTGACGAAGCCCCGCACGCGCCATAATCTCGACGAGATCGCGTGGAAGACGATTCCGCGGCACGAGCCGGCGACGCTCGAATACTTCATTCACGACTACGTCGCGCATCTGAAACACCATCTGGAGCAGATCCCGAGGTGAAGCGGGCGGGCGATTCAGGAACGCCGCTTCTCAAGAAGCTGGGCGTCAGGGAAGGCACCCGAATGGCCGTGATAGACGCGCCTCGCGGATTCGCGCAATCACTTCCGACTTTGCCTCGTGGGGCAAAACTCAGTCAACGGGGCGCGAGCGACGCCGACGTCATCGTCTGGTTCATCAAGTCGAGTCCCGAGCTGGCGACGATCCCAAGCGTGATCGACCGCATGCCGCCGGGTAGCGGCATGCTGTGGGTCGCGTGGCCGAAAGAAGCATCGGGTGTCGTCACTGATCTGACAGAGGACGTCATCCGAGCCGCTGCGCTACGAGCGGGGCTGGTGGATACCAAAGTGTGCGCGATAGACGACACCTGGAGCGGATTGAGATTGTCTCGGCGCAAAGCCCCCAAACAAACAGAACCTGGAGAGACATAGCGGCGAGCCGCCTGATGCGCGGCCGGGAACCGCGAGCTTTCGAACTGAAGCCTTCAGCGAGGATTGAATGGCGAACATCGGGCAGGACATGCAGCTGGAGATCTATGGCGCCGCCCTGACGCCGGGCGCGCAGCCGAGTCTGCCCGTTGCATTCGAAGAATGGGAAGCGCGTGCGCGGGCGGCGCTCGCTGACGGTCCCTACTGGTACGTGGCCGGCGGAGCCGGGGGCGGCGATACGATGCGCGCCAATCGCGAGGCGTTCTATCGGTGGCAGATCAGGCCGAAGGTCGCGCGCGACGTCAGCATTCGGGACATCGGCGTCACGCTGTTCGATGCGCGCCTTCCCGCGCCATTCCTCCTCGCTCCCATCGGAGTGCAGGGAATACTTCACCCCGAGGGCGAAGTTGCAGTGGCGCGCGCCGCGGCGTCTACCGGCGTTCCATTCATTCTCAGCAATGTGTCATCCTTCACGATCGAGCAGGTCGCCGCCGCCGCCGGAAATGTTGCGCGATGGTTCCAGCTCTATCCGGGAAAGAACCAGGACGTCATGCTGAGCGCGTTGGCTCGCGCAGAAGCGTCGGGCTATACCGCGATCGTCGCGACCCTCGATACGACGATGCTCGGCTGGCGCGAACCCGATCTCAGGAACGGATATCTCCCTTTCCTGCAGGGACAGGGATGCGCGAACTATCTCTCCGATCCCGTATTCCGCGCGCTCCTCCCGAAAACGCCCGAGGAGGACCCGCGCTCGGCGATCATGCTGATGCTTTCCCTCTTCTCGAATCCGCAATTCACGTGGGAGGATGTGGACTGGATCCGGAAGACGACGAAGCTTCCGCTGCTGCTCAAGGGGATTCTCGACGCGAACGACGCCGCGGTAGCGGTTGACCGGGGCGTGGATGGGATCGTCGTCTCCAATCACGGCGGGCGTCAGGTCGATGGATCGATCGCCTCACTCGATGCGCTGCCCGAGGTCTGCGAAGCGGTGGAAGATCGCGTGCCCGTACTGCTCGACAGCGGCATTCGCCGGGGACCCGACGTCCTCAAGGCGATCGCGCTCGGCGCCAGTGCCGTCCTGCTCGGGCGACCCTACGCGTACGCGCTGGCGAGCGACGGAGAAGCGGGCGTGCGGCATGTCATCCGCACGCTCATGGCCGACATCGACATCACTCTCGCGCTCTCGGGCCGCACGTCGGTCGAGGAGATCGACCGGACGCTGCTCGAGATCGACTGACCCGAGCTACTGCGGAGGAATCTGCAGCGTGACTTCGTCCCCGGGCGAGACGGATATTTCCTCACTCACCGGCGCGCGATTCGAGCCGATCGGATCGGCAAGGAACCTCAGCGGGGTCGCACCGAAGATCAACGATGGAGGGATCTGCAGCAGAGTTACCCTGAGCGCGCCTGCAAAGCCAAGACGCCTGCGCTCGGATCCCCGGAGAGCGTAAATCGTCATATCGAGGACCGCCTGGTTGTCGACTCGCAATGTCGTTTGCGGCGGCGGCATCGTTGTGCCTCGCGTGGAGACGCAGCCGGAAATCAACGCCGCCCCCGCGATCAGAAGCACATGCCTGGATATTCTCATCATCTCCTCCTGAGATACATCAATACCGGTGCGCACCCGGTTCCGTTCCACTGATCCCGCTCTAGATTCTCGCGCACTGCATGAGAGTCCGCGACCACACGCGTAACCCGTAACAAGGGGCGAGGGTGAAGGGAAAGCTGACCGTCCTCATGATCACGGCGTTCGTGGACATGCTGGGACTGATCATCGTGTATCCCCTGCTGCCTTTCTACGCGCAGCACCTGGGCGCGAACGCGGCGATGGTCGGCGCGCTAGTGGCCTCATTCTCGGTCGCCCAGCTCCTTGCGGCGCCAGTATGGGGCTGGCTCTCGGACCGTTACGGAAGACGACCGGCCATCATCGTCGGCCTTCTTCTCTCGGCGGTCGCGTACATCATTTTCGCCTGGGCCGGGTCGCTCTGGCTCCTCTTTCTCTCCCGCGTCGTGCAAGGGCTCGGTGGAGGGACCATTGGAGTGGTCCAGGCTTATGTCTCCGACGTCAGTGAGCCGAAAGACCGCGCGAAGACACTCGGCTGGCTCTCGGCAGTGACAAGTCTCGGCGCGGTCATCGGACCGGCAATCGGGTCGGCGTTGGTGCGCTTTGGCGGCCATCACGCGCCCGGCATCGGCTCAGCGCTGCTCTGTCTGCTCGTCAGCATTTTCGCCTGGCGGTATCTGACGGAATCGCGCGGCACCGCGACGATGGAGATGGCGGCGATGACGGGACATCAGGTCAAGGGAAAGAACGCGATCACACGCGTCATCCTTCATCCCAACGAGCCCGCTCCGCGGCTGATTCTGATCTACGCAATCGCCATCGGGGCATTCTACGGGACGACGCCAATACTTCCGCTCATTCTCGGCGAGCGACTGGGGATCAACGAGCAGAATGTCGGTTACTTCGTGATGTACCTCGGCGGTGTGGGAGTGGTCGTGCGCACCGGGATACTCGGACGGATGATAGAGTGGCTCGGCGAAGCGAGACTCTGCCGCCTCGGACTTGTTCTTCTCGCGGCGGGTCTCGCCCTCGTCGCGGCGATCACCTCATATCCGATGATGTTCCTCTCGTTCACGCTGATGCCGTTGGGAACCGCATTCATTTTCCCGGCGGTTACCGCGATGCTGTCGCGCGTCGTCTCGAAAGCGGAGCGAGGTCTGTACATGGGAGTGCAGCACACCTTCGGCGGCATTTCACGGGTTTCATTTCCACTGGCCACCGGCTTCGCGATGGACCGGATGGGCAAGGGCGTGCCGTATGTCGTAGCCGGAGTGCTGGTCCTGCTGACGGTGTTGCTGACGTTCTCGATGGAGAGGTACGCCGAGCCGCCTGTGGTGGCCGCGAAACCAGCGGCGTAGGTTCCTTGTGAGTCGCGGCCCGCTTCGCCTTTCGCGGGGCCTCCAATGGTCGCGACCAGCTGCGCACGTCGTGCTCGGCCCTGGACGCTGGATAGTGATACAAAAACGACAGTACAGCGATACGAAAGCAGCATTGTGCGGCCTGGGCTGATTGTGATAACTCGCTCATCGAACAGCGTCTGAGGCATATATGAGGCGTGAGCTTTTGAGTGTTCAGCACGTACTGGCGTTACTGGTCGCAACCGCTCTTTTATGGACTCTTCGCGAGTACTCTGCACTACTCGTCGACCGGCTGCCGGTGTTTGCGTCGCCGCTCGAAGCGACGCGATTACAGCATGTTACGGCCAACCACGCGACAAACTTTGCGTTTGGTCTCATGGTGGCCTTCCTTATCTCAATGGCGCAGGAACTCGGAAAGTCGCGGTCTGTTGGGCAGGCCTTCGGCGTCGGCTTGTTGATGGGCGCAATCGGTCTCGTAGCCCACTCTGCCGGCGCAACACCTGAAACAGCGCGGGCCGCCGACGCGCGTGCCATGATCATGCTGATGGGTTACATAGCCGCAAGTTTGCTGTTGTTTGCGGGCAAGCAGTTTGCCCGGCGACAAATGACTGAAAATGGCCCGGATACTACTGCTGATAGCTTTTGAGATTTGAAGTACCTGAGTCTATGATTCGATCGCGCACTCGCTCGTCCCCCCTGGCTGCAGTTCTCATCGTCTCACGGCCTCACTGCCAACTCAGGGATCCGTGTGAACGCCGATCTCGAGGGGAGCCTCGCGATCTCGACCTATTACT
>JAHFCS010000118.1:4211-6776 GCA_023249395.1 Gemmatimonadota bacterium | reverse complement strand
TTCCGACGAAGATCTCAGAGCGGAACGAGTCACCTCTCTCAGTTGTCTGCTGTGCGGGCGCGACCGAGGCGGCAGCGAGCGAAAAGATCGCGATCGCCGCCGCACTCCGGTGCGGCGTCGTCATCCTGTTCCTGCTCCAGCAGCCATTGTAACTTTCGCTCTCATTCAAGACAGCATTGATCAAATTATCGGTTTCTCGACGTTTCTCTCGCGCGCCGGAAAATTTAAGCCGAAGTGCACGCGCTCGCTCGTGAAAACACACCACCTCCGCCCGGGCGTGTTCGTCGCGATCGCATTGCTTGCCGCCTCTGCGATCGTGCCTTGTCAATCGCCAGCGCAGCAATCCGGTGCCCCTGTCGACCGCTACGTCCAGGCTCTCGTGCTCGTCAACGGAATGCCTGCGGACCGCGTGCGGCTCGATCAGCTGAGAACGGGTGCGGGAATCGACGGCTATCTGATTCGCTCCGCTTCATCGCTCACTCCCCGGCTCGGCGGCAGCCGGTGGTGGAGAGCTGCGCTCATCGCGCCGGAGTACTACTCGGTCAACAATTCGGCGATTCCATTTTCAATCAACGACGGACCCGTTTGGGCAGGGAGAGGGACGAGCACGCGCGCTCTCGTTGGGTTCCGATTCGAGGCTGGCCCGCTCAGCGTAATTGCCGCACCCGAATTTCTGAACTTCGACAACAAATTTTTCCAGCTGCGTGATACGATAAGGTTCTACTCGCCGCCCATCATTCCCGAGCGGCAGGGCGGGGGATTTGTCTTCCCATGGTACATCGCGCCGTACTCGATCGATCTGCCGATGCGTTTCGGCGCCAGGTCCATTCACCGAGTTGATGCGGGCCAGTCCACCGCGATGATAACCGTTCGTGGGGCGGCCTTTGGAGTCTCGAACGAGAACCAGTGGTGGGGTCCCGGCATTCGCAACGCGCTTATCCTCAGCAACAACGCCGCCGGGTTCCCGCACATCTTCATTCGAACCTCGAGGCCCTGGCGGACCCGCCTCGGTTCGGTGGAGGCGCGCCTTCTCGCTGGCGGACTCACCGAATCGAAATGGTTCGACACGACACAGACGAACAACCTTCGCTCGCTCAGCGCGTTTGCATTCACCTTCCGTCCATCCATCCAGAAGAACCTCGTGCTTGGCGCGGCGCGATCCGTGTTCGCGACCAACAAGGACGGATGGGACCGAATCCCGGGACGGCTCTTCGACGCGTTTGCCGCGACCGGGCGACCGAACAATCGTCCCCTCGCCGACTCATCGCTCACTCCGGGCGGACGTGACCAGATCTATTCGCTCTTCGGCCGCTGGGTCTTTCCAGAAGACGGATTCGAGACCTGGGTGGAATGGGCGCGCACGGAGTTCCCGCTGTCACTGAGAGATCTTCTCGTAGCGCCGAACCACACTCAGGGATACACACTCGGACTCCAGTGGACGCGTACGACCCCATGGCGCGATGCGACCGTGAGAATTCAGGGCGAGGTGACCACGGTCGAGCAAAGTGCCACTTTCCGCGACCGGCCCGTGGGATCGTTCTACACCAGCCGGAGAGTGATCCAGGGTTACACTCAGCGGGGCGAGCCGCTGGCGGCGGCGATCGGACCCGGTGCATCAGGCCAGTGGCTTGCAGCGGATTATATGGGCTCCAATTGGAGTCTCGGAGCCTTTGCCGGCCGCATCCGGTGGAACGAGGATATTCATAGCACGTATGGCTTTCCGTCGTATCAGGGTTACTGTATTCACGATGTCAGCGTCTTTCCCGGGGTACGGGCGAGCGCAAGCAGCCGTTTCGGCTATATTTCGGCCGACGTTACGTATGGGAACCGCCTGAACGCCTTCTTCCAGGAACAATCGGGATGCATAGTGCGCAATTCGACGCTGGACATCCGGAATCGCACTATTGCCGTGACGCTTGGAACTTTCACTCCGGGCAAACACCGCTGACCGGCGTCATAACCGCTGCGGTGGCAGAATACTTGCCCATAGCCGCTCCGAGGCAGCACTTCAGATGTGTAGCGAGCGCTGCCTGTAGAGGTCCCGTAATCCTGAATCGCTGATGGCAAAACGCTCGGCGCAGGCCAAGCAACATCACCTGCGCCTTACATCCTCGCCGGGGCCTGCAATGGCATCCGGTCGTGCCGGATCACCCCTTCGCGTCCGCACTCGTCTGCGTGAGAGGCGTCCTGTGTCGGTCAGGAGGCACACGGCGCGCATCGCGACCAGGCTCGGAGTGCTTCTGGCCGGCGACGTGATGGCGATTGTGATCTGCGCCGCAGTTGCCAGCTTCGCTGCCGGTCCGGTCCTCGGCGGATGGGTCGCCGCGGAATTCTCGCAGGCTCTGCAGGCGAGCTACGGCCCAGGACTGATATTCGGTCCGGCGCTGTTTCTAAGCCTCGTCGTTACGGGCAGCTACAGCCGGCACAGAAGCCTCAACGAGAAAGCCCGACTCCTCGCGGCATCAGGACTTGCCTGCGGATTCGTTCTTTGGCAGGTCGTGATGGTAGGTGATTTGCCGGGCGCAGTGTCCGTTTACCTGCTGACGACGACCGTCACCTGGATCG
>JAHFCS010000118.1:0-4201 GCA_023249395.1 Gemmatimonadota bacterium | reverse complement strand
ACTGAAAGGTTCCTGAGCCGGGTGTGGCCCGGGACGCGAGGAGCGGCACCGGCGCTGCTCGTCACCGACCGCCAGGAGTCGAGCCTTCAGCTTGAACGCGCGGTCCTCGCGGCCGGTGGCGACTACTCTCTGGCTGGATATGTCTCGATCGGACCGCGAAACTTCGAGGGATCTCTTGGATCTATCTGGGACCTCGCCGACATCATCGACGCCCATCACGTCGAAACCGTCGTTGTTTGTGAGCACCTGAACGATCAGGAGATCACCAGCGTCCGCGAAGCGAGCCTTGCAGCTGGTTGTCAGCTGCTCTATCCCGCGCGGGCGGTGAAGATCGCGGGAGTTCGCCCAGCTCTCGTCTGGCACCAGGATCAGCCTTTCTTCGAGCTCGGCGCACCTGTGCTCAAGGCGTCGGCAGTGATTCTCAAGCGGATCGTCGACATCGTCGGCGCGACACTTGGGCTCGTTCTCCTGTCGCCTGTGTTCCTGATCATCGCCGCTGCTGTCCGGCTCGACTCGCCGGGCCCGGTTTACTTCACGCAGGATCGGGCGGGACTCGGAGGGCGTCGATTCCGGATGCTCAAGTTCCGCACGATGCGACTCGGCGCGGACGCTGAGAAACACGAGTTGGCACATCTGAACCCCAGCGGCGACTCACGGCTCTTCAAGATCCCCCATGACCCGCGCGTCACGCGGCTGGGCGCCCTGCTCCGGCGCTGGAGCCTCGACGAGCTTCCACAGTGCTGGAACGTTCTTTGGGGCGACATGTCGCTCGTCGGTCCGAGGCCATTCTTCGAGGCGGATTTCGCGACCTACCAGGACCATCATTTCCGCCGGCTGGACGCGAAGCCCGGTATCACCGGTCTGTGGCAGGTCAGCGGCAGGAGCTCGGTCGTGGATTTCGAGGACGTGGTTTACCTCGATCGGCAGTACATCGAGCAATGGACCTTCTGGCTGGACGTGAGCATCATGGCGCGTACCCTCCCAGCGGTCGTGCGCCGAACCGGCGCGTACTGACCCGGTACCCGGCACCTGGTACCCGGTACCCGGTACCCGCCCGTTGCGATTGATTCCGTGTACCGTTTCCGCCAAATTGCAAATCTGCTCGCGCGTTTCGCGCGAGCATTTCTTTGAAGAATGCGTCGCGCACGGCATCGTGCGCTGATCGATAAGTCTGGAGGCGGGATTGAGAGTCTTTGTAACGGGAGCCGCGGGATTTCTGGGAAGCCATCTGGCCGACGCATTCATCGCCCGGAACGACGAAGTTGTCGGCTGCGACAACATGATCGGCGGCGACCTTCAGAATCTTCCCGAGGGCATCGAGTTCGAGACGGCGGATTGCAACGATCTTTCCGCGATGAAGCGTCTTACCAAAGGCGTTGACCTGATCTATCACGCCGCCGCCATCGCAACCGAAGGGTTGAGCGTGTTCTCGCCCGCACTCATCGCGACTCACGTCTACACCAATACCGCCACCGTGCTGGCGGCGGCGGCGACAAACAAGGTCAAGCGCTTCGTTCACTGCTCGAGCATGGCGCGCTACGGAAACGGTCCCGTGCCCTACGTCGAGGATCAGCCACTCGAGCCGACTGACCCGTACGGCATCGCGAAGTATGCGAGCGAGCTGCTCGTTCGAAACGTCTGCGACACGTACGACATCGAGTACACGATCGCCGTCCCGCACAACATCATCGGGCCGAAGCAGAAGTACGACGATCCGTACCGGAACGTCGCCAGCATCATGATCAACCGGATGCTGCAGGGAAAGCAGCCGGTCATTTACGGCGACGGCGGGCAGAAGCGCTGCTTCTCGTTCGTGAAGGACTGCGTGAATCCACTGATCAAGATGGGGACGCTTCCGAACGTCGTGGGCGAAGCGATCAATATCGGTCCCGACGAAGAGTACATCTCGATCCTCGAGCTGGCGGAGATCATCGCCGAGCTGCTCGACTTCAAGCTCGATCCGATCATGGTTCCCGACCGCCCGCGCGAAGTGCGATACGCCACCTGCTCGGCCGACAAGGCGCGGCGGCTCCTCGGATACCGGACGACGGTCACGCTTCGTGAAGGACTCCTGAGCATTATCGAATGGATCTCTTCTCACGGAACGAAGCCGTTCGAGTATCACCTGCCAATCGAGATCGACTCGCCGCTCGTCCCCGCGACGTGGACGTCGCGGTTGATATAACAGCAGCGGCAAGAGGCCGGTCCGACTCAGCGACTGGTCGATGAGCGGCTCGGCAGCCCCCGGGCGGAAGCTTCGCATCGGTATGCTCGGCCTCTACGGAATGCCGATGGAAAAGCTCCATTTCACCGGTTTCGAGACGGGATTCGGCGAGATCGCTCCCCGCCTCGCCGACGCCGGGCACGAGATCGTCATGTACTGCCGTCGCGGATCGTTTCCCGAAGAAATGCGCGTGGCCGAGTACCGGGGGGTTCGACTGGTCTACGTCCCGTCCCCCGGCGGCAAGAACTTTTCTGGACTGGTTGCCACATTCTTTGCTGTTCTGCACGCGCTTGCGCTCGGCGGCTACGACATTTTTTTCTTCGTCAACGTCGGGATGGGACATCACGCGGCGCTTTGCCGGCTGTTCGGCAGGAAAGTCGTGATGAACGTGAACGGACTTGATTGGACCCGCGCGAAATGGGGCCCGATAGCGCGGTGGTACTTTTTCTCGGCGGCGCACTCGGCGGTCCGCTTCTGCACCGAGCTCGTCACCGACGCGGAGGCGATGCGACAGTTCTACCTCGAGCGCTTCCACAAGGAGACGACGATGATCGCCTACGGCGCATACGTCGAATCGTCCCAGCGTCCGGAATTGATCTCCCCGTACGGCGTTGAACGCGGCGGTTATTACCTCATTGCGAGCCGGCTGATTCCCGAGAATCACGCTGATCTCATCGCCCGGGCGTTTCTTCGGTCGGGATCGTCGAAGAAGCTCGTAATCGCCGGTGGCGCCAACTACGACAGCCCGTTTCATCGAGAGCTGCGCGCGCTGGCTGGAGGGCGGATCATTCTCACCGGCCATATCGACGACCAGCAAGTGATCCGCGAGCTGCATTGCAACTGCTTCGCCTATGTCCACGGCCACTCGGTGGGCGGGACGAATCCGTCGCTTCTCAAAGCGATGGGCTACGGCAATTGCATCCTCGCGCTCGATACTGTATTCAATCGTGAAGTGTTGGCGGAGGGTGGAATTTTCTTTCCGCGAGACGAAGCGGTTCTTGCAGATGAGATGCGCGCGCTGGAGGCGAACCCGGTGCGGGTCGAAGCGCTTCGCCTGATGGGACCGGAACGAATACGGATGAACTACACCTGGGAAAAGATTGCGAGCCAGTACGACGCGTTGTTCAGAGAGGTAGCAGCGCGGTGAGCGGCACTCTTGCCGGCCTCTTGATCGCGTGCCGGGATCGCGAGCGGCTTCGACATGGCTGAGACGTGGCAGGTGACTCGTGGCAAGCGGATGCTGCTTGCGACTGTGGACGCTGTCGCCCGTCCTCTGGCCGCGCTTCTCCTTCCGCGGCGGCCACTCCCGACCGACGGGATATGGAAGATTCTCGTCGTCGAGCTCTGGCACATCGGCGACGTCGTGATTGCGACCACCGCCCTCCAGGCGTTGCGCGCGCGATATCCCGACGCCTGGATCACGCTTCTCGCCAAGCCGCACGCCGAGGAAGTTCTGCGCGGCAGCGGTCTGGTGGATGAGATCATTACGTTCGACTTCCCATGGACGGCTGAGACGGGCAAGTATCGCCTTTCGCGCTACGACCGCGATGCAATCTCGGCGCTCTTTCGCCGCCTTCGGGCCGAGCGGTTCGATCTAAGCGTCGACTGTCGCATGGACTTCCGCAGCAACTTCGTCACGTACGCGTCGGGGGCCAAGCGGAGGGTGGGATACGCCTTCGGCGGCGGGAGCTTCCTGTTGACCGATGCGATTCCGGCAGCGCCGCGGGCTCACCACAAGGTGCGTGACTGGCTCAGGCTCATGGAAGCGCTCGGCTCGCAGCGGGGCACGCGGGTGATTACCAGGGCGGAAGACGGCAAGCCGATCGCGCCGCGTCTGGCACTCTTGCCCGAGGAGCGCAGGATCGCAGCGGCGAAGCTCGCGTCGATGGGCATCGCTCCGCGTGACTTCATTGTCGCACTTCACATCGGGGCGAGTCATCCCAACAAGAGATGGCCCCCCGAGCGGTTTGCGGAAGT
>JAHFCS010000117.1 GCA_023249395.1 Gemmatimonadota bacterium | reverse complement strand
CGTCGTGATCATCGGCATTCTTGCCGCAATCGCGATCCCGAAGTTCGCCAACACGAAGGAGAAGGCCTACCTCGCATCGATGAAGGCTGACCTGCGCAACCTGGCGACCTACGAAGAGAGCTACGCGGCCGATAGCGCCGGTACCTACTTCTCGGGCAACGGTTCGGCTCAGGGCTTCACCGCCTCGCAGAATGTGACGATGACGGCGACTGCCGTCGCTGGTCCGCCTGCCGGCTGGAGCGCAGTCGCGACGCACTCGCTGACAACGAAGACATGTAGCTCTTCGGTCAACGGCCTGATCACCTGTACATGATGAGTTGAAGCAGGCATGAGTTGGAGCCCGCCGGGACCTGGGTCCGGCGGGCTTTTTCTTGCGTGCGGCAGATTATTTCAGGATTATTTGCTTCTGTTGCGGTGGGTCTATGGCTGTTATGTTGGGGCGTCCGTCGGGCCGGCTGCCCCACCTGCCGGTGTGACGATACATCCGTCCGAACCGTCCATATTCTGGAAAACATCATTTCCGGCCAGCACAGCCGGATGGAACCGATTTTCGCGCAGAAGGCCCGCATGAATCCTCTTGGTCACCTTGCACGCAGGATTGCCGCAGTCGTCGCCACGGTCTCTACGCTGGCTCCCGCTTCGGCGATCGCACAGGCTGACCTGCATCCTGATGTGGCCGCTCTTGCCAAGCTCCCGGTGGTCGACAGCACGAGCCTTCGAGCGATGGTCGTGCACCTGGCCGGGAAAAGCGGAAAGCTTCTGGCAAGATTCGTTGTTCCACCGAGATCGCTCGCCATTCCGATCCTCGCCAACAATCTGAATTACGCGTCAAAGCTGATCCCCACCGTGCAGGAGATCACCGGCGCGAGCAAGCTCGGAAGATTCTCGATGATCACGATGAAATCGTTCAGGGAAAAAGTCGCCGGATCGGTTGGTGGGTACAGAGTCGGATTCTGGCCCGAGGAGAACGGCCGGCTTCGCTCGGAAGCTTACGAAAATCCTGAAGGGTTCATCGAGGTGACGCCACAGAATCAGGACATCCGCGTCTCCGAGCATTTTCAGCTTAGCGATTTCCTGACACACGATCAGAAGGATGTCTGGCCGAAATACCTCGTTCTTCGTGAGCCGCTGCTCGACAAGCTCGAGCTGGTGATCGAGGACCTGGTGCGCCACGGTGTTCGCGCCGAGCGAATGCGGGTGCTCTCGGGATTCCGGACGCCACAGTACAATCTCGCTCTTGGCGATGAGAGTGGCCGCGCCCGCGACAGCAGGCATCAATTCGGCGATGCGGCAGACGTGATCATCGACAACGACGACAACGGCCGCATGGACGACTTGAACCACGACGGCAGAGTGAATTTTTCCGACGCGCGGGTGATTCTTGCGGCGGTCGAGCGGGTCGAGCGTGAATATCCGGACCTTGTCGGCGGCGTTGGACTGTATCACTCCGGCGGACCGCGTGGTCCCTTCGCCCACATCGACGTCCGTGGCATTCGCGCCCGCTGGGTTCAGGGTGGAACGCGGGCGAGACGCCATCGCGCTCGCTCCACCAAACGCTCCGGCAGCGTCAAGCGCGTCGCTTCAACGGCGTCTTCGAAGGACTAGCCCGCAGCTCTTCAGCGACCCTCGCGAGTAATTCGCTCGCCGGTCCGCTGCCGTTCGATATCGCCCGCTGAGTCCGTGTTCCCGCCGGGCAAATAACCTGGAAGCTCTCGGCCCTCATTTCGGTCGAGCTCCGCTGCCTGCCGTTTCCGGTTCGCGAGCCTTCCGAGGATTGCACCCACGATCAACAATCCGCCGCCGGCGGCGAAGATTCCCTTGTAGACGACGACAGTCAGCACTTCGGGCGGCACGGAGAACTTGAGGCCGATCTCCATTGCGACCACGCCGAAGATCGCAACCACGCCGCCGACGGTGGTGAAGATATTTCCCGCGGAGAATTTCATGGATCTAAATATGAAGACCGACACCGTTTCAGTTAACCCGTTCGTCCGTGTTTTCACCGCGGAGAACGCCGAGAACGCGGAGGGGGACTTGATTACAAACCAGAAAGCAGCACTCGCCTGATCCTCTTCGCAGTGACTGAATAGTGAATGCGTTAGCTATCAATCAATCCCGCTTTCCCGTTTTTCCCTCTTACCGTTCACTCCGCGTTCTCCGCGTTCTCCGCGGTGAAACCCCTGCGGTTCGCAGACCGCAGTGGCATCATGGAACTCTTCTCGCGATTCGTGTGTCCAAATCATATCGTCCGAATCGTGGCAAGTAACCCGTCCAGGCAGAAAACAATGAAACCGTCAACATTCATCATCATTGCAGTCCTTGTGGCCGGCAGCGCCGCTGGCGCACAGGCCCCCTCACCGACGCCGCCGGCGACTGTTCAGAAAAGCACCACCGTCGATCCGCGCGACGCGGTTACGATCGCCGATGTTCAGCGGGCTGCCGACAACCTTGCGATCGCCGTACAGGATGTCGTGAGAAAGGTCACCGAGAGTCCGGAGCTCAAGGTCGCCGCACTCAAGCTTGCCGCCAGCTCGGTCAACGCAGCGCAGGTGATCATCACCCAGCAGGCAGCGGCGTTGCAGGAAGCGCTCGATGCGCTCGCTAAGGAAGTTGCGGCAGTCACCGCGAAGCAACAGAGCAAGCTCAAGACGCACTAGCGAGCTTCGCGAGGCGCTCGTTATTTACGAGCGCCCATGACCGATAACGCCTTTCGCGAAAACGTAGTCGTCCTTACCGGTGGGTCGAGCGGCATCGGACGCGAAGTGGCGTATCAGCTCGCCGCAGAGGGCGCGTTCCTCGTTCTCGCTGCGCGCGAACCCACCCTCCTCGAGACAGTGGCCGAGGAATGCCGCCGGCGCGGCGCTCGCGCGATTGCGGTTCCCACCGACGTCTCCGTTGAAGTCCAGTGCAGCGCTCTCATCGAGCGCGCGATTGCCGAATACGGTCGGATCGACACGTTGATCAACAACGCGGGAATCAGCATGCACGCCCGCTTCGACGAGCTCAAAACCGTCGAGCCAGTCGAGCGCATCATGCGCATCAACTACTTCGGCAGCGTCTACTGCACTCATTACGCGTTGCCACATCTGAAGCGAAGTCGGGGAAGGATCGTCGCCGTCTCGAGCCTTGCCGGGAAAACGGGCGTCCCGAGGCGGAGCGCATACTCCGGGAGCAAGCACGCGATGGCAGGCTTCTTCGACTCGCTGAGACTCGAGCTGGCCGGGGAGGGCGTAAGCGTCACCGTCATCTATCCAGGGTTCGTGGCCACCGAGATCGGCACGCGTGCGGTCGGGCCGGGGGGAAAGACTTTGGGGAAGCGACCGGTGCGAGATGCTGAAGTGATGGCGGCCGACGAGTGCGCGAGGCAGATAATCGCGGCCGCCGCCGCCCGGCGGCGCGAGCTGGTAATGACCAGGCAGGGAAGGATCGGGCAGTGGATCAAGCTCGCCGCACCCGGGCTCGTCGATCGCCTGATCCTCAGGACGATGGAGCGGGGACGGTAACCGTAGATATATTGACGCCAACAATCAGGGGAGTCAGGAGAATGCGGGCGATTCTATTCATGTCGACTGCCGCCGTTATTGCGACGGTCGCTGCATGCAACAAGACAGACTCCGGTGCCGCGAGCGATACCGGAATGGCAGCCGGCGGCGGCAGCGCGGCGGCAGCGGCTACCAACTCCGACGTCGATCGTGCGACCGGCGGCGCAGGCCTTCCCGAGGGACTCGCGGGTCGCACGGACAATCCTTCGACGCCGATGAAGGGCGCGAAGTACACGGCGAATGGCGACATGTGGGAAGTCGTCACCGGTCCGGCGCATATCGTGTATAAGCGGCAGGACGTGGCGTCCGGGAACTACACGGCCTCGGCTACCATCGACCAGCTCGAGAAACCCGCGCATCCGGAGGCTTACGGCATTTTCATCGGCGGAAAGGATCTCGACCTGCCGACGGAGGCGTACACGTACTTCATCGTCCGCGGAACGGGTGACCTTGCGGTCAAGGTGCGCGAAGGCGACAAGACTCGCGACGTTCTCACCTGGACTTCGTCAGCCGATGTGCCGAAGCAGGATGCCACTGGCAAGGCGTCGTACATGCTCACGGCGCAGGTGACCGGTGACGCAGTCAAGTTCTCCGTCAACGGGAAGCAGGCGGCGTCGGTCAGCAAGGTGGGACTGCCCACCGACGGAATCGCGGGACTGCGCATCAATCACAATCTGCACGTGAAGTTCAGCCCCGTCTCGATCAAGACTCCCTGATGCGCGCCGGCATTGCGGCAGTCGTTCTTGCCGCGCTCCTGTTCATGGGCTTTCGTCCGGTGGGCCAGCTTCCGGCGATAGGCCGGCTGCTGGATCCAGCCAACGGCATCTGGGCGACAGCAAAAACAGCCAACCTTCCCGTGACGGAGCAGGGAAGGATTCCCGGACTCGGGGATAGCGTCGAGGTGGTCTTCGACGATCGCGGCGTGCCGCACATCTTCGCCGCAACGGAAGAGGACGCATACCGGGCGCTCGGTTATGTGATGGCTCGCGACCGCCTGTTCCAGATGGAGCTTCAGACGCGCGCCGCGAACGGTCGTCTCACCGAGTGGGTCGGATCAAAGGCGCTCGATGCCGACAGGCGGACGCGCGCGCTCGGACTCGAGTGGGGCGCGGAGCGGAAGCTTGCGGCGTACGATCGAAGCACTCCCGGATTTCGCGCGATATCGGCGTACGCCGACGGGGTCAATGCGTGGATAGGCGGGATGCAGCCACGCGATCTCCCGATGGAATACCGGCTCCTCGGCATCAAGCCAGATAGATGGGAGCCCATATATTCGATCAACTTCTTCGCGAAGATGGCGCTCACGCTGGCGTTCAACGACGGAACGTACAACCGGCTTGCTGCACAGGCGAAAGTTGGACGGGCCGCGGCCGATGCCCTGTTCCCCGCGAACAGCCCGATACAGGAGCCTATTCAGCCGAACGGACAGCGCGCGGCGCGATTCGACCTGGCAGCCCTTCCGCCGCCGGGAACCCCCGACAGCGCCGCGGTGCTGGCACTCGCCGCGCGGCAATCGGTCCTCGCCGCACTCGGGGTTCCCAAGCCGAATGCCAACGGCGACGCGCTTGGCAGCAACAACTGGGCGGTGGCGCCGAAGCGGACAGCCGCTGGTTACGCGCTTCTCGCCGGCGATCCTCACCTCGAGCTGACTCTCCCGTCGGTATGGTACGAGATGCACATCGTCGTTCCGGGACGGCTCGACGTTGCGGGCGTCGGCTTTCCAGGTGTGCCCGGTGTGATCATCGGTTTCAACCGCGACGTCGCGTGGACGTTCACCAATACCGGCTCGGACGTGAACGACTATTACGCCGAAGTCGTGGACGACACCGTACATCCGACGCGCTACAGGATGGACGGGGCGTGGCGGCCGCTCGAGAAGCGTATCGAGATTTACCGCGATCAGGCGGGGAGCGTGATCAAGACCGACACGCTCTATTTCACCCATCGCGGTCCGATGACGCAGCAGCTCGGCAAATGGGTATCGATGCGGTGGACGGCGCTCGAGCCGTCGGACGAGCAGACGCACTTCCTCAAGCTGGGCTACTCGCGGAATGCCAACGAATGGCTCGACGCGATAAACGGCTATGTCGCTCCGACACAGAACGGGCTCGTTGCCGACAGGTCTGGCAACATCGCGATCCGCTCGACGGGCCGTTATCCGATACGGCCTGGTGATGGACGGGGCGACGTCATCCGCGACGGGTCGGCATCGTCGAGCGATTGGACCGGATTCCTGGATCCATCCCGCTATCCGTTCGCGATGAATCCGGTACAGGGCTATCTCGCGTCCGCCAACCAGCAGCCGGTCGATCCCCGTGTCAATCCAGCCTTCATGGGCTCCGACTGGTATTCGCCCTGGCGCGCAATGCGGATCAACACGCTGCTTCGTGCCGATTCGGCGGTGACGCCTGAGGCGATGCGAAGATTCCAGACCGATCCGGGAAGTGCTCGCGCTGACGCGTTCGTTCCGCAGTTCCTCGCCGCCGCGGCGCGCGTGGACAGCGCGGGACGCTCGGAAGCGACGCTTCGCGAAGCAGCGACGCTCTTGTCGCAGTGGGATCGACGGTACACGAAGGACAACCGGCGCGCGGTGTTATTCGAAATGGCGATGGATGAGCTTGCTCAGCGCACCTGGGACGAGCTAATAACCGGCGGACCGAAAACTACGGGTGGCGCAGCGCGTAATCTCCCCGAGAGCCAGGTGCTGCTGGAGCTGATGCAGACGCCGTCGAGCCCGTGGTGGGACGACCGGCGCACTCCCGGCGCAGTCGAAACGCGTGATGAGATCGTGGCGTCGAGTCTCCGTGCGGCGCTCGTTGCCGCACGCAAGCTTCATGGAGATCCTGGCAGTGATGGATGGCTCTGGTCCAACGTCCGCCATGCGAACATTTATCATCTGGCCCACATTCCCGCGCTGTCCGCTCTCGACATCCCGGTGCAGGGCGGACCATCCACACTCAGCCCCTCGGGCGGAAATGGTAAGGAGGGTCCGAGTTGGCGAATGGTGGTCGAGCTAGGGCCCAATGTCCGTGCGTGGGCAACCTACCCTGGTGGTCAGTCCGGCAATCCCGCTAGTGCTCGCTACAAGGATCGCCTGCCTCTCTGGAGCAATGGCCAGCTTGCTCCGGTGCTGTTTCCGAAAAGCCCCGCCGATCTCAGCCCGAAACGCGTGATATCTACACTTCGGCTGATGCCGCGATAGCCATGCTCACCACGCTCGTTCAGTTTCTCATCCTCACCGAAGCGTTCGCCATCATGACGTTTGCTGGT
>JAHFCS010000116.1 GCA_023249395.1 Gemmatimonadota bacterium | reverse complement strand
GGTCGCATCCTGCCGGGTAACCGCAGAATGGAAGGATATAAGAGGGTTCACCTGCTCGACGGGAAAGTCGCTGCCATCGGGTATCACGACTCCGGTGTTGAGCAGCGACCGCCACGCATAGGCACCGCGGATTCGCTCCGGGCCAACCCGGGCTTCGGCCCACCGCATGTCGCTCGTCTGGTGACTCGCCTGCATCGAGGGGATGACGCCGAGCTTCGAGAAACGCGGGATGTCCTCAGGAGAAAGAATCTGCGCGTGCTCGATTCGGAAACGATGATCGGCGGTGGGGACCGCCTTGAGTGCCGCCTCGAACGCGTCGAGCGCGATCCGGTTTCCACGATCGCCGATGGCGTGCGTGTTCACCTGGAATCCGGTTCTGAGGCCAAGCTCGGCGACTTGTTCGAGGTGAGCCGGCGTGGACACCAGCAAGCCGGTGTTCCCGGGATCGTCGAGATAGGGCGCGAGGAGGGCGGCGCCGCGCGACCCGAGCGCGCCATCGGCGTATGTCTTTATCGCGCGTATCCAGATGTGGCCATCGTAAAGTCCGTTGCGCGGTCCACGACCAGTGTAGTACGCAATGTCGCTCTCGTCGTCGGAGACCATCACGTAGCTGCGGAGATTGAATCGGCCGACGCGAGCGAGTGACTCGAACACATCGATCGCGCGTCTTGGCTCGCCCGCGTCGTGGATGCCGGTGAGCCCCCATCGGTTGGCCTCCGCGATCGCCGCGACGGTCGCGTCGCTGAGCGTTGCGGCGGAAGCCGAAGGTATGCTTCTGCTGACGAGGCCAGCGGCGTTGTCGACGAAGACGCCCGAGGGATCGCCGTTGGGAAGACGAACGATCCTCCCGCCGTCGGGGTCCTTCGCTGCAGCCGTGATGCCGGCAATGCGCATCGCCGCCGCGTTGGCGAGAATCGCGTGGCCGTCCACGCGCCTCAAGACGACTGGATTGTTCGGCGTCGCACGCGACAGCGCTTCGTGAGTCGGGAAGCTCTTCTCGGCCCAGAGGTTCTGATCCCAGCCGCGTCCCTCGATCCATTCTCCGGACTTCATCGTCCCTGCACGCTCTACGACCCTCCTTATTACTTCCTCGTACGACTGCGAGCCCGCGAGCTGAACGTTGCGAAGCAGCATTGCCAGCCCGACGAGGTGGGCATGAGCGTCCACCATCCCCGGAATGACTGTGCGACCCCGAAGATCGATGACACGCGTGCCGTTGCCCGCGAGCGTCCTCGCCTCGCTGTCTGACCCGATGAACACGAGGCGTCCGTTCCGTACGGCCAGCGCCGAAGCCATCGGATGGGCGTTGTCCACGGTGTAGATGCGGGCATTTATCACGACGAGATCGGGCCGCTCGATTCGCGATGCGGAGCGGGATGAAGCGCTTTGCGCCTCGAGCGCGGCACCGCCAAGCGCGAGAATCGCCGCGGTCAGCAGCGCTGCACCGGCACGCGAGAATGGGATGGTCATGCCCGATTTTGTCTCCCGGACGCGAGCAACGCCAGTGTCAGGCCCCGGCTCATCAGCTAATTTCCCGCGCGTGATCACGATCTTCAGCCGGCGTCTTTCGGCAGTTGCGACGATTATCGGAGCCACGGTGCTGGCCGGGATCTCGGGATGCCTGCCGCTGCCTGCCGCCGTCGGCACACCGACGGAGATCTGGGCCGTGTGGGGCTCGCCAGCCGATACGGTTGCAATTACGCGCGCAATCGCCGCGTCGCAGCCGGTGATGGCAGCCGCCGGGCTCTCGTCGGCCGTCGACACGTGGATCGCTTTCGACACCACGAGCTTCAGACCCACGATTCTGTCGAGCGCCGCTTACTCACCCATGCAAAGACGACTGGCCGTGGTGACGTCATTCCAGGGAACGCGCTATCACGCCGATGTCATTCGCGGAATGGCGGAGAGCAAAGACGTCGTGGCGGCGGCTGGGGGCTCCGTCGCGTCGCTGCTCAGTTCTGTGGGAGCGAATGGTCTGCTGCTGGATTTTCAGGAAATGACATCCGAGGACCTTCCGACGCTCGTCGATTTCTCCCGCGCGATCGCGGACTCGGCTCGCGCGCATTCCTCCAACCAGGTCGGGATGATTGTTCCGGCGGCTGACACTGCGGGTTATCCAGGCCGAATTCTGGCGCGAGTGGCCGACGCGCTCGTTGTGAGGGTCTTCCCCGAGCACTGGGCTGGGACTCCTCCCGGTCCGATCGTCTCGCCACAATGGTTCGCGCGGGGTCTTGGATTGCGCGCCGGTGAAGCCGGGGTCAACAGGATCGTCGCCGGAATTCCAGCGGACGGAGTGCTGTGGGACCGCCGGCGCGGAACGCGGCGTGTCAGCTACGTTGAGGCGCTTCGGCTTGCGCAGGAAGCGGGAACGGTTGTGGTGCGCGACCCTGCCTCCGGCAACATACACGCCGCGTCTGCGCGGGATGGATGGGAGCTGTGGGTTGTGGACCACGAGCTGATAAAGCGGCTGATCGCCGACGCCCGACGGATCGGTGTGACTCGTTTCGCTCTGTTCGGTCTCGAGGGCGCTGATCCCGTGCTATGGCAGTCGCTGCAATAGCCAATCAGACGACGATCAGCTCTTCCTGAAGGACCGACGGGGTGACGATGAGCGTTTTCTCAGCCACGTAGCCGTTGACCTCGGTGCGCATGCCAAGGTCGCTCGCCAGGTAGACGCCGGGCTCGATAGAAAATCCGACGCCGGGTACGAGCAGGCGCTCCTCGCGCGTCTCGAAATTGTCGATGTGTGGCCCCGAGCCGTGCAGATCGCTCGGATCTATCGAATGTCCCGTGCGATGGATGAACTGATCGCCGTATCCGCGAGCCCGGATCACTTCACGCGCCGCGTCGTCCACCTCGCCTCCGCGAACCGGTTTCCCGCCCTCAATTCGCTCGCGCAATAGAGCGAGAGCGGCATCCCGCGCACCGCGGACCGCCTGCCACACACCTTCGTCGCGAACACTGGGCGACCCGAGCGACGCCATCCAGGTCTGGTCGGCGTAAACTCCTCCCGGCTCACGCGCCCAGAGGTCGACGAGAAGAATATCTCCACGGCTGATAAGCGCCGAGTTCTCGGGCGAGGGCTCGTAGTGGGGATTGGCGGCATTCGGGCCGATGGCCACGATCGGACCGTGGTCCGTTTCGAGATTGGCCGCCGCAAATCGCTCGAGAATCCATTGCTGAAGGTCGTGTTCGCTGATCGGCGAGCTTCCATTCGCCATCTCTCCTGCCTTCCGCAGCGCCTCCTTCGCGATTCCCGCAATGACTTCGGCGGCGCGCTGGTGCGACGCGAGATTCTCATCTGTCCACACAGCGTAGAAGCGCGTGACGAGATCGGCGCTCGAGACAACGGTTGCGCCGGCGGCGCGGACCATTTCCAGCACGCCCGCCGGCACACGATCGAGATAGGGCACAGCGTCACCGGGCGAATATTCCATCGCTACGCGCTTCCCGCCGACGAGATCCCGCAGCTGAGCCTCGAGCGCGCGCCAGCTGCTATACGTCGTCTTTGCCCATTGCGACGGCCAATCGGCCCAGGTTCCCTGCTCGATCGCGTGAGTGATCGCGGTCGGCGATCCTTCGCGCGGGATGAGCACGAAGATCCGTCGTGTCGCCATCCCGCTCGTTCCCAGGAATCCGCCCGCGACCGGGTTCAGTCCGTGGAAATCGAAGATCAGCCAGCCATCGAGATCCGCTTCGGCAAGCGCAAGCTGCAAAGCCGGGAGTAATTCAGGCGTAAGCATTCTCAGGTCGTCCCCGCCCTGAAGTGGCGCCACTCGGCGCGCCACTCGCACCGACTGTCGCCTCGCTCGAGGCATTGAACGTGGTCCACTGAGCCGCCGCCGTTTATCAGCAGGCGCAGCAGCTCGCGCAGCGCGGAAGCGTAATACGCGCATCCCACCGAGGGCGGGCCGCTGTTCGCGGTCACCGAGTCGGTGATGCTGAAGTTCAGGAAGCCACCGGTTCGCTCGAGCGCGCCGCCGAACAATCCGCTCGCGACCTGGCGAATGTTGCCCAGCGCGAGCGGCCGGCCAATCAGCGCCGGCAAAACACGGATCGTGTTCCGCCGAACTGGCGAGATGGCTTCGTAAACGTCGGTCGCCAATATTCGGCCCGCGCTCTCAAACAGCTCCTCGGCATCGGGCCGGCGGCCGATGAGTGTAGAGAGACCGGTCGCTTCAGCGTACGGAATCATCTGGCCACGCTTGACCGCATCGGAATAGCGTCGGATCTGCTGATAGACAGTGTCGCTAAGCCCAAGCCGCTTGTTGCGTAGCTCCTGGACATACTCCGTCTCGTCTGTGTCGCTTTCTGGCGTGTCTATGTGCCGAACGGCTTCCAGCAGACTCAGGGGAATGCGAGCGTTGACTGTCGGGGGCATGTGACAAGGTGGGAGCGATGATCCCGGATACTCACCGGGTGGGCCATAAACCTATTCAATTGAATTGCGGACTGTTAACCAACTGCCACTTCGAACTGCAATGGTAGTTGACGTCGTTCGCGCTCGCGTACATCCTTCGCCTTTCCCAAACCCCGAGGAGATGCCAATGCGCACCTTTCGATCACCGCGCGCGCTTAGCTGCTCGCGCATCGCTCTCGTGGTGACAACCGCCGTGCTATTCGCCGCGACTGCAGATGTCGCGCACGCGCAGATGACACCTAAAGATGCAAAAGCTCTTTCCCCTGATCTCGCGGCGGCACGCGCCGGACTCGAGAAGTACCAGGATCCGTTTGCCGCAGTCCGAGACGGCTTCTTCTCCACCATTGCGTGCATTGACTTCCCCAAGGGCGCGACGGACGGCCCCGTCGTGTACCCGCCCGGCGCCATGGGAGTGCACCTTCTCAATCCCGCTAACATCGGTCCGAAGCTCGATCCAGCGAAGCCGCAGGTGCTGATCTACGAGCCGCAGGGCGACAAGCTCAAGCTTGTTGCGGCCGAGTGGTTCATGCCGGTCGAAGCTGCCGGGGGAACTGCGCCGAGTATTTTCGGCCAGACACTGGCCGGTCCCATGAATGGTCACGAGCCGATCATGCCCCCGACATTGCGCCACTACGATCTCCACGTCTGGTTCTGGAAAAACAACCCGCGCGGGATGTTCACCTCGACCAACGCTGCAGTGAAGTGTCCCAAGATGGCAGCGTACACCGTGCGTGTGGGTGATATGCACAACATGAAACACTGACGCGAGCCCGATTTTTTCGTCGCTTCCAGCGCGCGTTCTCGTTGGAGTCGTAATAGCTGGCGCCGTCGCGCTGATCGCACGGCGCCAGCAAACGCTCTCACCCGGCGGTGCTGGCGCCGCCTTCATTGTGGGAGTCGTCTGCACGGCGGCAGGATGGAGCTGGGCCATTCTTCTCGTAACAATGTTCGTGTCGGCGAACCTCCTCTCGCGCTATCACCGGGCGGCGCGGGCAGCACGAATAGAAGACGTCGTAGAGAAGAGCGGCGCCCGCGATGCATGGCAGGTCATCGCGAACGGAGGTGTGTTCACAGCCGCGGCGATGGGATCGCTGTTCCATCCGTCGCCGCTCTGGCTTGCCGTGGGAGCCGGGGCAATCGCTGCATCGACAGCCGATACGTGGGCGACGGAGATCGGCACGCTCGTCGCACATCCACCCAGGCTCATCACGACGGGCACACCGGTCGCCGCGGGAACGTCCGGCGCGGTAACCTGGGTAGGGTCGTCGGCGGGACTCGCGGGTGCAATCCTTATCGCTATCATCACGGTGTTCGTGGGCTGGGGTGCGACGGCGGCCTGGGCGGCGGTTGTCGGCGGTGTGGCGGGATCGCTCGTGGACTCCATAGCCGGAGCGACGCTTCAGCGTCAGCAATGGTGCGAGCGATGCGGCAAGGCGACGGAACGCCTCGTGCACAGCTGCGGTACAACGACACGTCCGCAGGGTGGCCTGGGCTGGGTGGACAACGACGTAGTGAATGCACTCAGCTCGCTCACCGGCGCCGTCATCGGTTTGATGTGGCTGTGGTAGCTACCTACCCTTCACAAAGCGAATGATCGTATCGAACGCCGCTTCAGGAATCGACCGCCTCGGCACCTCGGCACGCGCCCGGGTGCTGCTCGTCAGCACCAATCGTGAGCGCCAGCCATATCCGGTCGTTCCGAATGGTCTTGCCTGCGTCGCGTCGGCCCTCGAGGCATCGGGTCACGACGTGCGGTTCGTCGATCTCTGCTTCGAGCGCAATCCCATCGCCGCAGCGCACGACGCAGCCGTCCAATTCGCGCCGTCCATCATCGGCGTCTCGATTCGAAACATCGACAACAGCGACGCAATCGCGCTCCGCCACTACACGCCGGAGGCGCGGACAATCTTCCATGCCCTGCGCGAAGCTGCGCCGAAGGCGAAAGTGATCGCCGGTGGCGCTGCGTTTGGTGTTGCACCCGAAGCTCTCTTTCGCGATTTCGGCGTGGATTACGCGGTTGCCGGCGACGGCGAGCGAGCAAGCGTCGCAATCGTGAACGCGCTCGCTGCGGGGGAAGAAATCGGACCGCTCGGAGGCCTGGTCCGCTCGGACGGCGACCGGGTTCACTTCACCCCTCCGGGGGAAGACGCGAACCTCGATTCACTCCCTTCCCCTTCGCTGCACCGCTGGATCGACCTCAAGCGCTACGAAAGAAATGGCGCGACGACTCCGATTCAGACAAAGCGCGGATGCGTCTTCAAGTGCGTGTACTGCACCTATCGAAACGTCGAGGGCTGGGGATACCGAACACGGGATCCCGAGCTCGTCGCCGACGAGATCGAGGAGCTCAGGCGCGAGGCCGGAGTGAACAACTTCGATTTCGTCGATTCGACCTTCAATTCTCCTCCTG
>JAHFCS010000115.1 GCA_023249395.1 Gemmatimonadota bacterium | reverse complement strand
AACCGGAATGGAATCCGCCTGCGAGGCGCTCCATTCACAGTGCGCCCTTCGGCAGTCGCGTTCGTGGATGCCGGCCGCGGCTGGCTTGTGGGGAGTCGCGCAGGGAAGCTGCGGTATCCGTCGGGCTCGTTGCCGCCCTTCGATACATACCGCACGGACGTCGGTCTCGGGCTCGACCTCGGCATCGCCGGCCTTTACGTGGCAAAGGCTGTGTCTACACCGAAGGAGCCGGCAAACTTTTTCGTCCGGATCCACAACCGCTTCTGAGAAGTGAGCGTAAGTCTTCGGGCCGCCGCGGCTGTGGTGCTCATCGCTTTTCAGGCCGGAGCGCAGAAGCCGCAAGTCCAGATTACCCTGCCTGACCAGAGCGAGCTGGCAATCGAGTCTCCATCGGTTCGCTCGCAGTCGCTACTGTCCGATGGCGCGATGAGGAATCTGCTCGTGAATGGATTCCCTGCGCGGCTGCATTATCGAATGGAGCGCTGGGCGACCGGCGGCTGGTTCGACGACATCAAGGCGACGGGCGAATGGGACGTCGTGGTGAAGTACGATGCGCTCGGCAAGCGGTACCACGTCTTTCGCGCCGTCGCGAATCGCGCAGTGGAGCTCGGCAGCTATGAAAGTCTCAGCGATGCCGAACAGATGGTGGACGCGCCCTTTCGCGCGCCAATCTCGACCGCCAAGCGCGGCCAGCGGAGCTACTACAACCTCGTTCTCGACATCGAGACTCTTTCACTGACCGAGCTGGACGAGCTCGAGCAATGGCTGAGGGGAGAGCTCAAGCCGGCCGTCCGTGGAAAGAAAAATCCGGGCACCGCGGTATCACGCGGTGTCCGGACTCTGATGGTGCGGCTGCTCGGCGGAGAAAAGCGACGCTACGAAGCGCGCTCGGGGACGTTCCGGCCGTGAGCCGGATGCCTGTGCTCGAGATCCTCGAGGTGGTGTAGCGTCTCCTCGCCGTAGAACAGCTTGATGTAGCGCGCTTGAGTCGGAGTCAGCCGCCGCACCGCCCAGCTCAGGTGCACGAAATGCGGCTCGACCGGCGCGTGCATTGGATGCATCCCGACCTCGATCGGCAGGGCGTTGGCCTTACGAGTGTTGCACGGGCTGCACGCGGTGACGACGTTCGTCCACTCGTTGGTTCCACCCCGCGACAGCGGGATCAGGTGATCGCGGGTGAGCGATTCGCGCGGCTTGAGCTCGATCTGCATCCGCCCGCAGTACTGGCAGCGGTAGCGATCGCGCGCAAATAGAAAGGTGTTCGTCACCTGGCGGCGGAACCGGCGCGGGACGTGGATGAACCGCGTCAGGCGGATCACCGCCGGTCGCGGAAGGGTGAGCCGCTCAGAGCGTACTACACGCCCAGGGTCGGCCTCCACTATCTCGGCCTTGCCGTCGATCACGAGCCTCAGGGCGCGCCGCATGGGCACCATCGTCAGGGGCTCGAACGATGCATTTAGTGCCAGACAACCTACGATCAAGCACTCCTCCAGTCGCCTCGGGTTTCGAAGGCGGAATATACAACGGGTACGGATTAAATACCCGCTGCAACCTCACTCGGTACGTGCGTCAGCCAGCCGTAGCGATCGGGAATCGCGCCTTTGGCTATCCCCATGTACTCCTTCTGGATCGCCAGCGTCACCGGACCGGGCCTGCCGCTTCCGACTGGAATGCGGTCAACCGAACGGATGGGAGTGATCTCGACCGCGGTCCCGCTGAAGAAAAGCTCGTCCGCCAGGTAGAGCATCTCGCGCGGAATGGTCTGCTCGACAACCTCCAGCCCCAGGTCACGGCCAAGCGTAAGAACTGAGTCGCGGGTGATGCCGTTGAGAATTCCCGAGCCAATGGTGGACGTTAAGAGCTTTCCGTCGCGCACGAGGAACATGTTCTCGCCGCTGCCCTCGGAAACGAAGCCGAAGGAGTCGAGCATGATGCCCTCGGCGTAGCCGTCGATTCTGGCTTCCATCAGCGAGAGCTGCGAATTCAAATAGTTGCCGCCCGCCTTGGCCAACGCGGGAAATGTATCGGGAGCCGGCCGCCGCCAGCTCGAGACGCAGACGTCAACGCCTTCAGTGAGTCCCGCCTGGCCGAGGTAGGCGCCCCATTTCCACGGAACGATGAACACCTCGAGCGGGACTTCGCCAGGGAAGACGCCCATCTGCTGGCCGGCCCTGAGAGCGACCGGTCGCAGATAGCAATGAGGCAGCCCGTTCTCCGCCACGGTGTCAATGCAGCCCTGCACGAGAGTCTCGTGCGAGTGAGTCAGAGGCATCCGGTAAATCCGGCACGAATCGGCAAAGCGGCGCATGTGATCGCCGAGGCGGAAGATCGCCGGTCCCGAAGGCGTGGCGTAACAGCGGATTCCCTCGAACACACTCGACCCGTAGTGGACGACATGGCTCATCACATGAACCGTGGCATCCTCCCACTTCACGAACTGTCCGTCGCGCCAGATGCGGTGCTTGTTCTCTATTCGGGCCATCATTAAATCCACTTTGCCGTGAGACCCAAAGCTACCGACGAGTCGCTAGGAGGCGCTACCCACGGTGGCTGAAACCCATGTCGCGGCACGGTCCCACGCGGCCAGTGAATCCGCCGCCGCGGCCACCCGGGCACGGAGCGCGGGATCGACCGACAGTGGCTCGCGGTCGGCGAGAAGCGGGCGTCCCTTCACTGCCACAAAGTGCGCCGGAGTTCCGGCGACCGCGAAGAGAATTGCGGCAATGACGTCGCCGACGGGTGTGACACGCGCCGACGAAAGTGAGAAGGCGGCCAGATCGGCGTCCTTGCCCACCTCGAGCGAGCCGACACGGTCGTCGATTCGGAGCGCCCGGGCGCCGCCAATAGTTGCCAGCTCGACGGCCTGCATCGCGCTAAAAGCCCCCTCGCTCTTCTTTATCGCGCGCTGGAAAAGCGCCGCCAGTCGCGCTTCCTCGAGGATGTCCATTCGGTTGTTGCTGGCGACGGAGTCGGAGCCGAGTCCAACCGTCACTCCCGCAGCAATAAGATCGGCAACCGGTGAAATGCCGTGTCCGAACTTCGCGTTGGATGCCGGACAGTGCGCCACCGCGCATCGATTTCGGGCGATCGCTGAAATGTCTTCAGCATCGAGGTGTACGCAGTGAATCAGAAGTGGCGCTGTCTCGAGGCAACCGGTCTTTTCGAGCAGCGCAATCGGAGACCGCGCGCGCCGCTCGAGAATGAGGCCCCGCACCCGCCATTCGGTGGCAAACGGTCCGGTCGCCATGCAGACGATCTCCGCCTCGGCCTCGCTTTCGGCGATGTGGAGCCCCATCCGCAATCCCGATTCTTGCGCGAAGCGCGCGGCAGCGGAGTAGAGATCATCGCTGATCGTATACGGCGCATGCGGAGAGATACCGATTCGAACGAGGTCGGTTTCCTTCTCCAACAGTACAGCGACCGCGCTGCGAAGCATTTCCATCGCGCTGTCGCATTGCTCGGGCGCGGATCCGAATGTCTCCTGAAACATGATGCCGCGGACACCCATCTCGATCATCGCGTCCATCACCAGGCCCGTTGAACAGGTGTCGGCGTAGGTCGTGATCCCCGCATGCAGACCTTCGACAATGCCGTATCGCGCGGAATCGAGCAGCATCTCCTCGGTGAGTGCTTCCTTGCGGCTGCTTCGCAGCTTGTCGATCCAGTCGTTGAAGCAGAGATCCTCGAGAAACCCGCGCATTGCGGTGAGCTCGAGGTGCGTGTGCGTGTTGATGATCCCCGGCAGCAACACGCTTTCACCGAGGTCATGATCCTCACCCGCGGGCGCGCCGTCGAGCGGTCCGACGTATTGAATCACACCGCCGTCCTCGACGACGCAGCCATTCTCAATTGGAGGGCTCGTAACCGGCACGACCCAGCGGGCATGGTAGCGCTTCATCACGACGTCGGGGCGAGACTGTCAAGCCGAATGATGTCGCGCTTCGTCGCAGGCGGTCGCGGACGGATGCGCGACGACGTGTCGAAAATCGTGGGCGAGAGGGTGTCCGGCGCGCGGCCGAGCGTGTCGAGGTACCCGGGAGAGCCGTATCCGAAATGCTTGTTGCACTCCACCATCGGTTCGGTGCCGGGGATGTAGAACTCCGTCCGGATGAGATCTCGCGGGCAGTACGGCGTCTGCAGCATTCCTGTGCTGACGTCTATGTCCCGCGTGATGATGGAAGGTGGCCGTGGCCAGTCGGGAGGTGTCGGCTTGCGCCGATAGACCTCGGACATGAACTGCGTCCACGCCGGAGCGGCGAGACGTCCCCCCTGCGCGTCGGCCATGATTTTCTGAGGCCGGTCCAATCCCATCCACACACCGGCCACAAGGTCAGCGGTGTAGCCGATGAACCAGACGTTCGTGCCGTCGTTGGTGGTTCCCGTCTTGCCTCCCGCCGGAAGATGGAAGCCGGCGCCCCAGACGCCGCCGGCCGCGGTTCCGCGGCGGATCACGTCCTTCATCATGTCCACCATCAGCCACGCTTCTTCCGGCGAAAGCACCTGGCTCCGCGCGGGTGTCTGCTGCCACAGGACTTCCTGCCGCGTGTTCTCAACCCGCAGAATCGCGCTCGGCGTTGGGCGGATCCCTTGATTCGCGAAGGCCGAGTACGCGGAGACCAGCTCGATGGGATACACGTCGGCGGCGCCGATGTGGATCGAGGGGAAAGGAGGAATCGGTGTCGTGATTCCGAAGTTGCGGGCTTCGTTGATGACCGTCTGCTCACCGAGCTCCATTCCGACGCGGATGGCGATCATGTTGCGAGATTCGTAAAGTCCGCGCCGCATGGGCATCGGGCCGAGAAATTTTCCGTCGTAGTTCTTCGGCGTCCAGTCCTTGCCGCTGCTCTGCGCGACTGCGAGCGGAGAGTCGTCGACGATGTACGACGCCGGCCGACCATTCTGCACGGCGGCAGCGTAGACGATGGGCTTGAAAGCCGAGCCCGGCTGACGCAGCGCCTGGGTCGCGCGATTGAACTTCGAGTCGTAGAAGTCTCGGCCGCCTACCATCGCGCGGATGGCGCCGTTGCGCGGATCGAGGGCGATGAAAGCGCCCTGAAGATACGGTGAGTTCTCACCCATTTCCGTGCCGGCGAGACTGCGAGCGACGTAGTGCTCGTAACTCTCGTGGCTGTATTGCCCGTAACGGCCACCCTCGATCAACCTCAGCTGCCGTTCGAGTGCGCGCTCCGCTGCGGACTGCATGTCGAGGTCGAGCGTCGTATAGACCTTGAGACCCTGCTCGTAGAGCTGCTTCCCGAATTGCTCGTCGAGCTGCTGGCGGATCCACTCGACGAAATACGGAGCGACGTCGCCAGCTTCCTCCTTGTTGGCGAGTCTGAGCGGAAAGGCGCGGGCGACACTCGCGTCGGCATCGCTGATCGCACCGTTCTCGCGCATCAGCTCGATGATGGTATTGCGGCGCTGGACGGCCCGGTCGGGATGCTTTCGCGGATTGTACCGCTCGGGCGCCTTCGGAAGAGCGGCGAGGGTCGCCGCCTCGGCGACGTTGAGGTCGCGGACGGACTTGCCGAAGTACCGCTGCGACGCCACCTCGACACCGAACGCGCCGTTGCCGAGCGAGATCTGATTGAGGTAGAGCTCGAGGATCTTTTTCTTGTCGTACTTTGCTTCGATCGCGCGTGCGACCTTCGCTTCACGGAGCTTGCGAACGAGTGTCTTCTCCCGTGTCAACCGCTCGGGGAAGACATTTCGAGCGAGCTGCATCGTTATGGTCGAGAAGCCCTGGTCCCATCCACGGGCGAGAATGTCGCGGGCGAGGGCACCGAAAACGCGTTGCCAGTCCACACCGGCGTGGGAGTAGAAGCGCTTGTCCTCGGTAATGACAAACGCCTGCTGGACGACCTGTGGAATCTCGTCGAGCCTGACAAGCGTGCGGCGTTCGTTCCCGAGCTCGGCGATGAAGCGCCCGTCAACGGCGTAGAGCTTGGACGTCTGCCGTGGCGTGTAATCGTTGAGCGCCTCTATCGGCGGGCACTGACCACCGCGGCAGACGAGCGCCCATGCGCCAAACGCCAGCCCGAATAATGACGCAACAACGAAGGTGAGAAGCAGCAACAGCCCGCGAATAACCAGCGGGTGCCTGCCCCGGAAATTATTTTTTGTGGCCATCCGGGCTGAAAGGTAACGCCCCGCACTGGGTGCGGGGGTCGCTGTGTTTCTCTCTGTCGCCCTTGTCTACAAACAGTGACACCGCCTCCCTGCTTCCCTATTTTGCCTCATGCCCCAACAACTGGCGGTCCTCGACGAGCTCGGCTGGCGTGGGCTCGTCCATCAGCACACCGACGGGCTCGCGGCTGCGCTCGCGAAGCAGTCGGTCTCGGTCTATTGCGGCTTCGATCCGACCGCCTCGAGCATGCACGTCGGAAATCTCATCCCGGTGATGGGCTTGATGCATCTGCAGCGCGGCGGGCATCGTCCGTTCGTCGTTGTCGGCGGCGGGACGGGATTGATCGGCGACCCCAGCGGCAAGACCGCCGAGCGGCAGCTCAGCACGCTCGAGACGGTCGAAGCCAACTCGGCCGCGCTGCGCGGACAGCTCGAGCATTTTCTCGACTTCTCAGGCGCAAACGCGGCTCAGATGAGGAACAACGCGGACTGGCTGGTCCCGCTTCGGGCGGTGGACTTCATGCGCGACGTCGGCAAGCATTTCACCATCAACTACATGCTCGCCAAGGAGTCCGTGCAGTCGCGAATCGAGTCGGGGATTTCGTACACCGAGTTCTCCTACATGCTGCTTCAGGCATACGACTACCGCGAGCTCTTCCTGCGCGACGGTGTGACGCTTCAGGTGGGAGGGAGCGACCAGTGGGGAAACATCACGGCCGGCATGGAGCTCATTCGCCGCGCTGAAGGCGG
>JAHFCS010000114.1:1750-6906 GCA_023249395.1 Gemmatimonadota bacterium | reverse complement strand
TTCCCTGTACACGGCCGCGTACCCGGAGGCGCATCGTCGGCACGTGACTACCCCCGGTGCCACAACAGAGCTCCGAACGCGGCGGCGATCGCCGCTTCCGGAGGCGTCCCCCTGAACTGTTCGAGCGACAGCTCGCCCGACCTTATCCGCCGCGCAATTTCATCGAGCGCCGCGGCAACTTCGTCTTCAGCAGGCTCATTCGACCTCGTGGCGATCTCGCGCAAGCCCCGCGCAGCTGAGTCCCAGTTGGTCGACATCCACTCCGCGTGCGCCTGTGCCGCTTCGGGCTCGGGTGCACCCAGCGCAGCAAGTCCACCCCAGTCGTAGGACTGCCAATCCGCGGCCGCCCATCCTTCCGTGTCCATCTCCAGCGGCGCGGACGGCGCTGGTCTCGCAATCGGCGAGCGAGGCCCGACCTGAGGCCAGACGGGCGCATTCGCGGGAATCTCAGTTGGCAGCAGGAAATCGTCGATCGGTGGAAGCTCGTCCACGAACTGATCGATTGGCGGCAGCTGGTCCGGCTCACGCTGAAACGTCGGCTCGACGACGTGTTGCGGAGTAGCCCTCCTGCCCGGATCGGGCTGGGCAAACGGCCGATGCAATTGCGGTCGCTCTCGATTCCCTGTCGAACTCGCCATTCGCTAACTCTCCCAGCTGTGCTTTCCAACGAGTGGCACGAACCGCACCGGCGCGATGTCCTTCCTCTCCAAAGTATCGCTATTTCGAGTGAAGAGATGAAGCGTCTGCTCATCGCGTCCACCGAGCGGGATGAGCAACCGTCCGCCGTCGGCGAGCTGATCGATGTACGCCGGCGGAATCTCGGGAGCCGCTGCGCCAACGAGTATCGCGTTGTAGGGCGCGAACTCGGGCCATCCCAACGTTCCATCGCCAAGCATGAACGAGACGTTGTTCACGCTGATCTGTTGCAGCACTTCCTTCGCCCGCTCGAGTAAGGACCCGATCCGCTCGATCGTGAATACCTGGGATGCGAGCTTGGCGAGCAGCGCCGTCTGGTAGCCCGAACCTGTTCCGATCTCCAGCACCCGCTCATGCCCCGTTAACCTGAGCAGCTCGAGGTATCGCGCGTGAATCGACGGCTGCGAAATTGTCTGACCGCTCCCGATAGGAAGCGCCGAATCCTCGTACGCGCGGTGTCGCACTGCCGTCGGGATGAAGAGGTGGCGCGGAACCTCGTCGATTGCGTGCAGCACCGAGAGATCACGAATTCCCTGATCCTGAAGTAGCGCGACGAGCCGCCGTCTTGCGCCGCGGTACTCCTGGGCGTCTACAGCTCCTGCCACCAGCTCTCCGGCGAGTCGAGCATCGCGTGATGCGTGACGTCGAGATGCAGCGGCGTCACCGAGATGAAGCCTTCCTCGACGGCGCGAAAATCGGAATCGGCATGCCCCGACCATTCTATCGACCCGCCTCCAATCCAGTAGATCGGACGACCCCACGGATCGAGCATCGGCTTGATGGAATTCGAATAGACCCGGCGTCCGAGCCTCGTGAGCTTGACTCCCTTGATGTCGTCTCCGTGCACCGGCGGGAGATTTACGTTGAGCAGTGTTTGGGGCGGGAATGCGCGCAGGTTGAGGAGATGCTTGAGAAGCCGAGTGAGCGGCTCGATCTGGTAATCGAGCATGCTTACGTCGGCACGAAGGTCGCCGCCGGCGAACGAGATCGCCACCGATGGGATGCCGATCGATATGCCTTCCATCGCCGCCGCAACGGTTCCCGAGTAGAGCACGTCTTCGCCCATGTTCTGTCCGTGATTGATCCCGCTGAGAACGAAGTCGGGCCGCTCCTCCATCAATCCCTCCACTGCGAGCATGACGCAATCCGTCGGCGTTCCGTCCACCTGCCAGCGTCTCTCCCCGCGCAAAATGGGACGCAGCGGATGGTGCAGCGTCAACGAATGGCTCGTCGCGCTCTGCTCGCGGTCAGGAGCGACGACAGTGACCTCGCCGAGCGGCTCGGCGGCCGCGACCAGGCACCCGAGGCCGTGGGCAAGAATCCCGTCGTCGTTCGTGCAAAGAAGGCGCATCAGGCGTTGGTCGACTCTGCGACCGGACGTTTGAACGCGCGACGAAACGCCCCCGCCCGATGCTTCCAGAGCACGCGAATGACGAGCAGGGCGTCGCGAAATTCACGGAAGTAGCTGGCGGACCCGTAGATCGTCGAGATCGGGACGTTGGTGATCGTGAAGCCGGCATGAGCCGCGCGAATTATGAAGTCGGTCTCGAATTCGTAGCGCTCGCCCTCCGCCTTCACCGTCTCGAGGACTTCACGCCTGATAGCGCGATAACCTGACTGACTGTCACTCACTGCGCCGCCCGAGACCAGACGAGTTGCGGCGCTCGAAAGGAAATTCGCGATCCGGCGGTGTCTCGGGACCTGTTCCCCCGAGAGATCGCGAGTTCCGATCGCGATGTAATAGTCGTCGAGCGCCCCCACGAGCGAGGGCGCAAACGCGGGGTCATGCTGCCCATCAGAGTCTATCGTCAACACCGCGCGACAGTCGGTCTCGATCGCGGCCGCAAAAGCGGCGCGCAGCGCGGCTCCCTTCCCCTGATTCTTGATGAACTCGATCGAGCCATCGCACAGAAAGCGGAGCAAAGCGCCTGTCCCGTCAGTGGACCCGTCGTTCACTCCGAGGATGCGGGCGTTGGGAAGGTACTCGCGAAGTCCCTTCACCACCGCCGAGAGGCTTTTCTCCGCGTTGTATGCCGGGACGATTACAACCAGCGGCTCCATCATTCCTCGTCGGCTTCTCCGTCCAGCGCTGAAAGGATCGCCGTGAGGTCCGACTCCATCGACTCGATTGTCTGCGCGTCGAGCGCGCCGCGCGCGATTGTCCGCAGCTCGCCGCTCTTGCGATACTCGTCGATCTTCTGTCGCGCTCCGTCGATCGTGTACTTCTCGGTATAAAGAAGCTGCCGCACCAGCATTATCAGCTCGATCTCACGCCGCTGGTAAACACGATTGCCCGAACGATTCTTTGCAGGATGGAGAAAGCGGAACTGGCTTTCCCAGTACCTGAGGACGTGGGGCTTGAGGTCTGTCAGGTTGCAGACGTCGCCCATCGAGAAGAATTCGCGTACCGGCTCAGTTGCGCTCATCAGTCTGTCTCCGATCTCAGCTCGCGCGACATCAGGGACCCGATGGCATCGCGTGCGGGGTGGCCATCGAACAGCACGCGGTAGACCGCGTCGACAATCGGCATTTCAACTCCCTCCCGCGCCGCGAGTGCGCGCGTGCTTCGTGTTGTGACGACACCTTCCGCAACCGTTTCTCTTTCGGCAAGCACATCATCCAGCGGGACACCGCGGCCAACCTCG
Source organism: Gemmatimonadota bacterium (assembly GCA_023249395.1). Classification (GTDB taxonomy): domain Bacteria; phylum Gemmatimonadota; class Gemmatimonadetes; order Gemmatimonadales; family Gemmatimonadaceae; genus UBA4720. The sequence goes on along the minus strand of JAHFCS010000114.1, from coordinate 3,565 downwards.
ATTCCGAGACTCCGATTGCGACTCAGTGATCCGGTGCAGGTGAGCACCAGGTCGCCGAGACCGGCGAGACCGGCGAGCGTACTTGACTTGGCACCGAGTCTTGTTCCAAGCCGAGTCATTTCAGCGAGTCCTCGAGTGATCAAGGCGGCACGCGCGTTGAACCCGAGCCCCAGCCCTTCGGCAATGCCTGTGGCAACAGCCATTACGTTCTTGACAGACCCGCCGATCTCGACGCCCGTGACGTCGGCGCTGGTATAGGTCCGGAAGTCTGCGGAGCTGAAGGTCTGCTGCGCAAACCTTGCCGCATCGGGACTCACCGACGCCACCACGACCGCCGTCGGCTGCCTGCTTGCGACTTCCACCGCAAAGCTCGGCCCCGAAAGCGCGACCACAGTCGAATCAACAAGCTCGTCCGACGCGACATCGGTCATCAGGGCCAGCGACTCGACTTCGATTCCCTTCGCCGCAACGACCACGGGGACACGCGCAGGAAACGATTCTCTTGCGCCCCTGATAATCTTTCTGAGAACCTGCGACGGAGTCGCCACCGTCACGAGCTCCGCGCCATCAAGCGCCTCGGCGAGATCGGCGCACGCCGTGACACGCGCATCCAGCTTGTGCCCCTTGAGAAAGCGGCGGTTCTCGTGAGACCTGTTGATTGCCTCGACCACATCCCACTCGTGCGCCCAGATCCGTACGGCGTGACCATTGCGGCCGAGGAGGTCGGCGAGCGCCGTTCCCCATGCACCAGCGCCGACAACCGCGCATTTCGTCACCGGGCAGGCACCTGCGCCTTTGTGCCGATACGAGGCTCCTCGCCACGGCGGATACGTCCAATATTCGCGCGATGCGTCCAGATAACGAACAAGGTCATGGCGCAGGCGACGACGAACAGCGGCGCGCGGGGGCCGACCCAGAACAGGACCGCGACGGGAAATGTGAGCGCCGCCAGCAGTGAAGCGACGCTTGCGATCCGCGTCACCAGCACCACCAGGATAAAGACGCCGATCGTTATGACAGTCGGCAGCCAGGCGACGCCGAGGAACGCGCCACCCGCAGTCGCCATTCCCTTCCCTCCGCCTCTCCCAAGAAGAAAAATCGGCCGGACGTGGCCGAGAATTGTGGCGACCACAAACGCTATCGCCCAGAGATCGGGGCGAGCGGTGCTGACCAGTGGCGGCAGAATCAGGACGGGCAGCAGCCCCTTCAGCATGTCACCGCAGTAGACGAGTCCGCCGATTCGAGGACCCAGCACTCTCAGCGCGTTTGTCGTCCCGAGATTCCCGGAACCATGTTGTCTCAAGTCAACTCCGCGTGCCTTTCCCGCGAGATAGGCGAACGGTATCGATCCAGCGAGATACGAGAGCACCACGCCGATTACGGGATGCACCTACGCCGACTTCCTCCGCATGACCACGCGCAACGGACTGCCGGTGAATCCCCATGCTTCACGGAATCCGTTGTGGAGATAGCGGATGTAGTGCTCCTGGACGAGATCGGGGTTGTTTCCGAAGACGGCGATTGTCGGCGGTGCAGTCTCGACCTGTGTGGCGTAATTGAGCTTTATCTCGCGTCCCGCAGCCTGCGGCGGCTGCCGTCTTGCGACGAGGGACTCGAGCGTCGTGTTGACCTGCGACGTCGTGATTCTCTTTTTTCGCTCTGCTTCGACGTCGAGGATGGTGCTGAGAACTTTCTGTACCCGCTGGCCTGTCAGAGCTGACAGGAAGATGAAGGGCACGAACTTGAAGAACGGCGCCTTCTCCTCGCACTCCTGCTGGAACTTGTGCGCCGAATTCGTCTACTTCTCGGCAATGT
>JAHFCS010000114.1:0-1740 GCA_023249395.1 Gemmatimonadota bacterium | reverse complement strand
GGCAATGTCCCATTTGTTGACGACGATGATGAGCCCTCGTCCGTTTTCCCACGCGAGCGCCGCGATCTTCAGGTCCTGGTTGTGCAGACCTTCGGTTGCGTCAATGACGAGAATGCAGATGTCGGCGCGATCGATGGCGCGGCGCGATCGCAGCGCCGAATAGAACTCGATCCCATCGTCAACGCGCGACTGGCGCCTCAAGCCGGCTGTATCGATGAAGATGATTGTCCGCCCGTGATAATTGAGCGGAGTGTCGATCGCGTCTCGCGTCGTACCCGCAGTCTCCGCAACGACCAGCCGCTCCTCGCCAAGAATGCGGTTCACGAGCGACGATTTGCCGACGTTCGGACGACCGATCACAGCGACCCTGAGCGCTTCGTCCCGCTCCTCAGTGTTGGCCGGGATGTGGCTCACGACGACGTCGAGCAGGTCTCCAGAATTTTTCCCATTCACCGCGGAAACCGGCAGCGGGTCGCCGCCGCCCAGCGAGTAGAACTCGTAGTAGTCGGTACTCCGCGGGTCATCCACCTTGTTGGCGACAAGCAGCCACGGCTTCCGCGACTCGCGGAGGAGCTCGAGAACACGTGAGTCGCTGGGATGGAGGCCGACCTTTGCATCGACCACCATAAGGAGAAGATCGGCCTCGCCGATCGCCTCGAGAACCTGGCGGCGGATCTCGAGATCCATCGGAATGTGTGGATCGTCGGCCAGTCCGCCCGTATCCACCAGCCAGAACGTCCGGCCGTTCCACTCAGCAAGCGCGAAGTGACGATCGCGCGTGGTGCCCGCCTCTTCGCTGACGATCGCGCTATGGTCGCCGACGATGCGATTGAATAGCGCCGACTTGCCGACGTTGGGCCGGCCGATGATTGCAATTACTGGAACGTTCACGCTGCTACCGCCTCGGCTTCAGCAGCCAGGATGTCGATGAAGTCGTACGATGGGAAAACAGGAACCGGCAATGAAGCCCGGAGCTCCTCGAAATCGACATCGTCGAGGAACACTCCGTCGTCATTGATCGTCTCGGCAGGAATGAGCGCGATCGCGAGATCGCCGCGATCGCCAAGCACGCGCCGGATGTCGGCGCCGACGAGGAGTCCGGCGGTGGTAATCGTCGGGCCGAAGAGAGAGTTCTCGGCCACGATCAGCTCGAACTCGGCGCCCGTTGCTTCACGAAGGGAGTCGAGAAGTGCTGGCATGAGATCGGCCATCCCCTTCCCTGTCACAACTCCAATGCGTCTGCCATCCATTCCTGGCAAGAACGAAAGTCCGGCAGCCAGACGCGACCGCAAGGAAGCGACAGCGCCGATTCCGTTTTCGATCTGTGAAAAATCGCCGTAGTGCTCAGCCTCGGGCAGGTCACGCTGCGCGAGAAGATACAGCTCGTCAGAGCCATAGACCCAGTGCTCCCCTCGCTCGCGCAGCGCGCGTGCGCTCCAGCGCGAGACATGCTCCAGAAGCTCACCGGCCGCGGCGGCGTCCATCCCCCGCCCGGTGTAGAGATGTGAAAACTGCGTGATCCCGACGGGAACAACTGCCGCCGACAGCACGGCGTCGCCCAGATTCCACAGGTCGCTCAACGACTCCTCGAGAACGGCTCCGTCATTCAACTCAGGTACGACAACCATCTGGCAGTGGAACTGAATTCCTCCCGCAGCGAGGCGGGTCAGCTGATCGACAATGTTCGGCACACGAGGGTTATTGAGCAGCACCTTCCGTGCTTCCCAGTTGGTTGCGTGC
>JAHFCS010000113.1 GCA_023249395.1 Gemmatimonadota bacterium | reverse complement strand
CCTTCCCGATTGAACACCGATCCGAGCAGAGCTTCACCGACAGCCATCCCCACCGCGTTTCCGAATCCCTGTCCCAATGGTCCGGTCGTCGTTTCAACACCCGGCGTGTAGCCGTACTAGGGATGTCCCGGCGTGCTGCTCTCCCATTGTCTGAACTGCTTGATGTCGTCGAGCGTTAGGCCGTATCCGGTGAGATACAGAACACTGTAAAGCAGCATCGAAGCATGACCCGCAGAGAGAACGAATCGGTCCCGGTCGAGCCAGTTCGGATCAGCAGGGTTGTAGCGAAGGTGCCGGCTCCAGAGAACGTAGGCGAGGGGCGCCAGTGCCATGGGCGTACCCGGATGGCCCGAGTCAGCTTTCTGGACGGCGTCCATCGAAAGCACGCGAATGGCATTGATGGAAAGCTGAACGAGTGACTGTTTATCGGTCATTATCGGCGGGTTTTCGCAATTGAGCCTGTCGTAATATCAGGAAGTTAGCCGCTTCCCGTGTCACGCATTGGGGCCATGCAGCTCCATCGGGGTCTGGATATTCGGCAGAAGTGCCTCGATCTCGAATCGACGGGGTTCGAGCCATTGGGGAAGCTTGAGTGCCTGGCCAAGCGATTCGAGCGGCTCGTCGACGGTAAAGCCCGGTGGATCCGTCGCGATCTCGAACAGCACGCCGCCAGGCTCGCGGAAGTACACGGAGTGGAAATAATCACGGTCGATCTGTGGTGTCACATTGAAGCCGAGACTGACGAGCTCGGTCCTGATTTCCGCCTGTGCAGCGTCGTCGGGGGCGCGAAATGCGACGTGATGAATTGTGCCGGCGCCCATCACGCCGGGCCACAATCCCGGAACGCACCTCAGGTCGACGATGGTTCCCGGACCACGGTCGCCTGCGGCGTAGCGGAAAATGCTCGCCTGCTCGCGAACTGCTTCGAAGCCAAGGGTCTCGGTGAGAAGCTTGCCGGTGAGGTCACAGCTTTCCTGCCAGAGTGTGATGGAGTAGACACCACGAATGGAATGATCGGCTGGCACTGCATGTGTTTGCCATCCGGAACGTGATTCTGCACCCGGGTGGGCGACGAGCTCTGCCATGAATCCGTCGGGATCCTTGAAGGCGATGACCCGTTCGTCATCGAAACGCGAGGTTGGCTGGCTGAAATCGACGTGATACCGGATGAAGCGCTCGATCCAGAAGCCTACTGAACTCGGCAGAATTGCGAACGATGCGACGGCGATCTGTCCAGCGCCCTGGCGCCCGCGACGCGCATCGGGCCATGGGAAAAAAGTAAGGATGCTGCCGGGCGTTCCCCGGGCATCACCGAAATAAAAGTGATAGGTGGTCGGATCGTCGAAGTTGACGGTGCGTTTTATCATCCGCATCCCGAGCACGCCAGCGTAGAAGTCGACGTTGCGCTGCGGGTCGCTCGCTATCCCCGTCACATGGTGAATACCAGCAGTTGTGTTACTTAGCATGGCATTGTGGCATACATTAGGGTTCTGCTTGGATCGCGCTCCTATAGGGCAATGCACATGCCGCGAAAAGACCACCCACCGGCTAGCAAGGAGGAGCAAGCGTCAGGGAATGCCCTGCGGCGCCTGAGCGACCCCGAGACGCTCTCGAACTTCGCCGAGAATCTGCAGGAAGGGATCTACATCACGAATGCCACCGGGGAGATCCTCGACGCAAACCCCGCGTTTCTCGGAATATTTGGGATGTCGAGTATGGAGGAGATGAATCGCTACCGTGTCAGCGACTTTGTGGACGACGATATCCGTCAGCGCGAAATCGAACTGCTGAAACGGGAAGGCTCTCTCCGGAACCGTGAGCTCCAGATCAAACGGCTGGACGGCGTAACGCGAACGGTTCTCGATACCTGGTACAGCCAGAAGGATCCTGCAACGGGTGAGACAGTCTTCCACGGGATTCTAGTCGACATCACCGAGCGCAAGGATCTCGAGACGCAGCTCCGCGAACAGAGCATTCGCGACCCTCTTACCGGCTGCTACAACCGCCGGAAACTCGTCGACCTCTATACCCAGAAGAGAGAGCCCGAGGAAATCTGGGGATGCATCTACGCGGACATAGATCACTTCAAGCAGTACAACGACGTCTATGGCCACGCGGCAGGCGACTCGGTCCTGCTGAGAATGAGCCGGTTTCTCATGCGTTACGTGCGCGCGGAAGAACCAGTGATTCGAATGGGTGGTGACGAATTCCTGATTGTCCTCGAGAACGCGACACTCGAGCATGCTGAGCGGGTTGTCAATCGCCTGCAGGCAGCGGCAACTGACACAGCTCCCGTATCGTTCACTATGGGATGGGCCGCGAGACAGGACGGCGAACGCTTCGAGGAAACGGTCAATCGCGCGGACAGCGTGTTGATAGATGTTCGCGTAGTAAAACGTCCGGGCAGCTACACACGGCGTACTCCCCCTGAAACGAATCGCCCCAAGGCTGGAGACTCGTCGCTCAACTGAGCGCCAGCGAGCCGGGGATCGATGTAGAGCAGCTGCTTCAGCAGCTCACTGTGCAAGAGTTGAAGTCGCCGGCGTCATACGGGAAAGCAGCCTATTCCCGAGGCCCCGATGCGCAAGCTTCTGCTCATTCTGTTTCTGACTCCTGCTCTTGCCGCCGCGCAGGGCTGGGTGATCCCCCGTCCATGCATGGCGCGGCCGTGTCCTTCAGACGGCCCGTGCTTCAGATGCGATCCGCGCGCGCCTACGGTAGTGCGACAATCAAGCGACGTACGTGCGGAGCTCGCAAATGGTGTGCTGCGCTACGAAGTCAGCGAGACGTTCGTGAATCGCGGATCCGGAATCGGTGAAGCCGACTACCTGTTCCCTTTGCCCAAGGGGGCGGCATTCCAGGACCTCAAGCTGTCGATCAATGGAGAGCTGGTGTCCGGCGAAACATTGAATGCTGCCGAGGCGCGACAGATCTACGAGCAGATCGTCAGACAGCGGCGTGACCCGGCGCTCGTTGAATGGATGGGATATGGACTCCTCCACACGCGAATCTTTCCCATCGCTCCGGGGGAGGAGAAGAAGGTCGTCGTGCGCTTCCAGTCGGTAGCCGAGCGCGAGGGAGACGCTCTCAGGATGGATTATTTCCGCGGGACGAGGCCAAACCCGCAGCTCAGGCAGAGCAATCCGGAGGGCAGGACTTCCTTCACCCTGACGTATCCAACAGATGCGATCTACGGAAACGCGTACTCACCCACTCATTCACTGACGACGATCCAATCGGGATCGAGACGAGAGGTAACGGTCAACGGCGACGGGCGGGAGATAACTCTGTTGGTGCCGGTACGTCGGAATACCGAGCCTTCGATCTCGGTACTGACCTACGCGCCCGCCCGTGAGAATGGATTCGCGCTTATCACACTGTCCCCGCCGGCGGCTGCACCTCGCTACACCGATCGCGATGTAACTCTCGTGCTGGACGTTTCGGGGTCAATGAGTGGCGTGAAGATTGAGCAGGCCCGTGCAGCGGGGAAGCAACTGCTCGCGACGCTCAGGCCCGTGGACAGATTCCGCCTGGTGGATTTCTCCACTGATGTCCGGACATTCCGCGACGACTTCGTGAGCGCTACGGCCGAGAATATCAGATCAGCATCGCGCTACCTTGAAAGTCTCGATGCATCGGGATCGACCAATATTTCCGGTGCGCTCGACGAGGCGCTCAAATCGCCAGTTGCCTCCGGGCGGCTGGGTCTCGTGCTGTTCGTCACCGACGGTGAGGCAACCGTGGGTGAGCGAAATCCTGAAACGATTGCTGCGCGTGTTGTCGAGCTGAGAGGATCGCGGAGAATCTTTGCCTTTGGTGTCGGAGCAGATCTCAATGCGGCCCTCATCGAGAGACTCGCGCTCGAAGGCCACGGCACCGCCCATTTCGTGCGGCCGAATGAATCGGTGGAACGTGCTGTATCGGTTGTCGCGAGCAGACTCACGAGTCCGGTAGTGACCGACATGAGAGTCTACGCCGCCGGCGTGAGACTGCTGCAAACTCATCCTTCTCAACCATCTGACATCTTCGCAGGCCAGGATTTCGTCATGCTCACGCGATATGACCACGGCGGATCAACAAGGCTGCATTTCGAGGGTAGAACAGCCAATGGGCCCGTCGAGTGGAGCACTCGTGTGGTACTTCCGGAGAGCTCACGCGAGAATTCATTCATCGCCCGGTTGTGGGCAACGCAGCGGATCGGATACCTGAGCGCGGAGAAGCGACGCCATGGCGGATCCAGTGAAGTGGACAACGAGATTCGAGAGCTCGGAGAGCGGTATGGAATTCCGACGGAGTTTTCTTCGTATCTGGTGCTCGAGCCGGGAATGAATCCGCGGCGCCGACTCGGAAACACACCGGATGGAAGGCCGGCCCCGATGCAGCTGGACGCGGTAGTGACCGGCGCTTCAGGCGGCGTGTCGACAATGAAGGACAACGAGAAATCCTTCGAAGCCGCCCGCGCGTCAGCAGCACAGCGCTCCGCGACTACGCTGTCGGCTGCAGACGCCGCTTCAGGAATCACGACGAGCGGAGAAGAGCTGCGCCGCTCCGGAGACAGGCTGTTCGCATTGCGGGACAGCGTGTGGACCGACACCCGTCTCACCGACTCCATGCGCAGAGTAAAGGTGCGGGCTTATTCCGCAGCTTACTTCAGGCTTCTGGAACTGCTGCCCGAGCTGCGTGAGCCATTGGCACTGGGTGAGAAAGTAATCGTCGCCGGGCGCGCGATAGCAGTCGAGATCTCGGCAGAGGGTGCCGAGTCACTCAGTGATGCGGAGCTAAGGGACGTGCAATCGAAATGGTAACCACTTGAGCGACGTTGACCGTCTGTTCCGCACCTATAACACTGCGCTAGTGCGATACCTGACGCGAAGGTTGGGAGATCGTGATTGGGCCGAGGAAGTCGCGCAGGAGACGTTCCTGCGAGCACTCAGGCAGGAATCGCTGACGAACGAAAGGGCGTGGCTGTTCGCTGTCGCTACGAATCTCGTCCGCGACGAGGCCCGAAAGGCATCACGGCAGAGGCAGCATCTCGCATTGCTCGCAGAAGAGGAACGAGAGAACGTCGTCGAGCCACAGGAGACGACGCTGGAACGCGCGCAGGAAGCTGCACTGGCACGAAAAGCCGTCGATGCGCTGGCAGAGAGAGATCGACTTGCGTTACTGATGCGCGAGGAAGGGCTCGACTATCTGGAAATAGCAGAGGCACTCGAGCTGTCGGCGGGATCGGTGGGGACAACATTGTCACGGGCCCGCCGCAGGCTGGTGGAGAGCTATGAGGCGCTGCAGAAAGAGCGCGAACAGAGGGAGAAGAATGCAGCATCTTGACGAAGGAGCGATTCACGCCTGGCTCGACGGCCAGCTCCCCGCAAACAAGGCGGCTGAGGTCACTGGCCACGCCAGCGAGTGCGCTGAGTGCGCGGCGATGGTTGCGGAAGCACGCGGGCTCGTTGTAGCATCGACGAGAATCCTGACGGCTCTCGATAATGTTCCGGCGGGAGTGACGCCGGTGCCGTCGGAGGGACTATCGGTGCCGATCGTGCAGCGGCGCTGGTACGATCGCACGGATATACGCGTGGCGGCAGCGTTGCTTTTCGTCGCTGGCACGTCGCTCGTCGTGGTGCGTGGAGGGCGCGAGTCGACCTCATCGCGTGCGATGATGACGATAGGTGACAAAGCCGAGGCAACGGCCCCAGTCGCCCTTGATAGTGTATCGCTGCAATCGTCCGGCGCCGAGATAAGCCAATTGAATGCGCCGGCGATAGAGCGTCGCGGGCTGGAATCAAGAACGAGAGCGAACGCGCTGAATAAGTCTGCGGCTGCGTCTGCCCCAGCTGTGATGCAGGCTGAGGCCCTTGCAGCCCCGGCTGTAACGACCGGAACAGCTTTCGCGAAGAAGTCCATCGGCAGCGTGGAAGGGCGTGTTACCGACCAGGACAGCGGCAAAGGTCTCCATGGGGCGACTGTCGACATACTTGGCACTCCGGTCGGGGCAACAACCGACACCGCTGGCCGTTTCAAAATCGAGAATGTCCCGGCCGGAGCGCAGCGTGTCGCTGTCCGTCGCATCGGCTACGTGGCTCAAAGTATTCCTCTCGTCGTAGAGAGCGGCATCACGGCCACCGCGCAAGTTGCGCTCGCGGCGAGCCCGACATCGCTCGATGAGATCGTAGTGACGAGCATGGCAGCCAAGGTAGATGTCGTGGCAGCCTCGTTGCACGTGTTGCGCACAGACAACCCTGCGGGCACTAAGCGAACCGTCTACCAAGTTTCGCCAGGTGTCGAGGTAACTCTTACCGAGTCACCTGCCGATACAGGTGTGACAAGAGATTTTGTGTCCAGGGGAATGCGTGCCAACGAGGCCGCGTCGCAGCGATCAGCGGGCGCTGAAAAGGAAAAAGACATCCGTACCATTCCGGGGGGGGTTGCAGGGGTCGCGGGCGGCAGGATCAGCCAGGCCGTGGCCGTGGCCGATACAGCGTCGGTGCCGCTCAATACAATCTCCTGGGCTGATCACGGACGCCGGTACACGTTGTCAGGCAGGTTAACGACAAAAGATCTCGAAGTCCTCAAAGCCCGCCTGATGGCAATGCGTCGATAGCGCCCTATTTCTCCGGATCCAGTATCCGGTCGATCTCGGCTCGTGCATCGAGGACGTGAAGTCTCGTTTCACGGTTGGATGCCCGACCCTGTGCAGACCGCAGCGCTGCATCGAGATCCACTAACTCTCCCCGCATCAGCGCACGGAGGTCGTTGTTGGGTCCGACGCCCACCCGCGACCGTGAGCCGCTCGGCCTTGCGCTTGTGATCACGATCGCCGGCGTGGGATTGATCTTGTTGTCTGCCTGCGCAAGATACGTTCGCTGCAAGGCGCGGCGGAACGGATCGATCGTCACCCTCGAAGCCGAGAGCTCG
>JAHFCS010000112.1 GCA_023249395.1 Gemmatimonadota bacterium | reverse complement strand
GCGCGCGGGCGGCTTTCCATCGATGGAGCGACACTCTTCCAGCGCAGCTCGAATGAGCGGGATGAATGCTCTCGCCGTGAGGTTCAGGTGGGCGATGCACTGAGCCACCGACCACCGCGTCGGATCGTTCGTGGCTGCCCACCTTTCGTCCGGCAGGTCGGCGACGAGCCGGTCCAGCCGCTTCTGCGCCGACTCGAACTCCTCGACGATCGACACGAGTTGTCCCTGCATGTGAACCTCCCGCGCTAGGCCATCACCTCAGTCCCACGAATCGGTAGCAGTGGAGCTTGTGCCGCCGGCGTGGCTCATGCCGGGAGCCGCGCACGGATGATGAGAAACTCCGGCTGCTTCAGGAGACGCGTGTACGCCTCGGGTTCCGCAGCGCGGAACCAGTCGTTCGGCCGGGGCTCGACAATTCGTTCGATAACGAAGCCGGCGTCAGTCAGCGCGCCGGTAATAGCGGACAGCGGACGACGATAAAATCGAACCTTGCCGACCCAGCTCCAGTAATCCTCGACCATCTCCGTCGCGAAGTAATCCGAGACGTCGTAACGCACAGCCTCGGTCGCCGGGTGGTGTGTCGAGAGCACCAGCCAGCCGCCAGGCTTCAGTACGCGGCGGAACTCGGACAACGTAGGACCCCAGTCGCGCAGGTAATGGAGAACAAGTGCGGAGAGCACCCCGTCGACGGTGGCTGCTTCGAGGAAAAGGAGCGGCTGGGTGAGATCCGCTGCGCGAACCGCTGCGCGCCCTGTGCTTTCGCCGCCGGGGTCGAGCGATCCGAGCTGCGCAAGTCGCGCCTCGGCGTGTCTTGTCATCTCCGCGCTTCCGTCCACCGCGGTTACACGCGCACCGAGCAGCAGCAACTGTTCAGCGTAGAATCCTGAGCCGCAGCCGGCGTCGAGAACATGCGCACCGATCACGTCCGGGAGCAGCGCGAGTGTCGCCGGGCGCTCGTAATACGCGTTGAACGGCGCGCTATCCACGCCTGCCGCGTATGCTTCAGCGATCTCGTCGTAGCTGAACCGCGACTCGGAGTCCGGCATTGTGCGGGGCTGGTAGTGAACGAAGCTCGTGCGATCCAGGACTACATTGCGTCCGGGTCGGGCATGAAGGAAGAGGGGCCTGGGCCGGCTGCGGGGCCCCCGCTGCACCTGGTGTGGTCCCGCAGGCGAGCTTCTTGCCTTTGTCCGTGGAGGTCAAGTCGGTCGATATGCGCACCGGGAGGGAGCGCCGATGAAATGGACGCCAGGCGGAAGAAGCGGAAACCTCGAGGACCGCAGATCTGGTGGGGGTCTCAAGGCCGGATTGGGAATCGCTGGCACGGTCGTCGTTCTGGCACTCAGCCTCCTGACCGGGCGAAATCTCTTCCAGGACCTCGGCGTCTCGCCTGGTGTTGGGACGCAGGCTCCGATGACTGCTGAGGATTCGGCGCGCGAGGAGCCGGAAGTCCAGTTTGTGTCATTCGTGCTCGATGATGTCCAGAAAACGTGGGCACAGGTACTGCCGAAGTACGACGCGTCCTACCGTCCGGCGAAGCTCGTTCTCTTCAGGAATTCCACCGAATCCGGTTGCGGCGTGGCGCAGTCGGCGATGGGTCCGTTCTATTGCCCGCTCGACGAGAAAGTCTACATCGATCTCGGATTCTACGACGAGCTGCGAAAGCGTTACGGAGCGTCAGGAGATTTCGCGCAGGCCTATGTGCTTGCGCACGAGCTCGGACATCACGTTCAGCATCTCATTGGCGTCGACGACCAGGTGCGGAACGAACAGCAGTCGCGGCCGGACGCGGCGAATCAGCTCTCGGTGAGACTCGAGCTCCAGGCCGATTGCTTCGCCGGTGTGTGGGCCAATTCCACGGCCCGTCGGCAGATACTCAGTCAGGGAGACATCGAGGAGGCGCTCACCGCCGCATCCGCTGTCGGTGATGACCGAATTCAACAGCAGACCACCGCCAGAGTGAACGTGGATGCATTCACCCACGGATCCGCGGCTCAGAGGTCGCAATGGTCCGTCGCGGATTCGACTCCGGGGATCCCAAACAGTGCGACACGTTCGGCGGCTGAGCACCCAAACCGATTCTATGCCGCTGCCGTCGCAGCACCCAGCCGATAAAGGCCGGCGGCGTTAGCTCCCATGATCGCCTTTCGCTCGTCTTCCGATACTCGGAGCGCCGAGAGACTCTCCTTCATCTGGGGAATGCTTCCAATCTGGTGAGGATAGTCGCTGCCGGCGAGGATCTGTCCCGCGCCGGCGAAATCCACGGCGAGCCGCAACGCGTAAGGATCGAAGTTCACTGTATCGAAGTAGAATCGGCGCAGGTATTCGCTTGGCGGTTTCGAAATGTTCGCGCGGCAGTCAGGAAATGCGCGCCACCCTCTGTCCAGTCGCTCCGCGAGATACGGGATCGCGCCGCCGAGGTGACTCAGTACCCATTTGATGTTGGGATAGCGTTCGGGAACTCCGGCGAATACAAGCTTGGCCGCGGCTAGCGTCGTATCGAACAGGAAGCCAACCAGCGGCATCAACCAGTAATCGGTCATAGCCTCCACTCCGACCGGATCCGTCGGATGGATGTGAAGCACTGCACCCAGCCGGTCGGCTTCGGCGTAAAGCGGGTCGAAGCGCGGGTCAGCGAGCGCGACCCCGTTCACGTTGCTGAACAGCATCGCTCCGGGGAGACCAAGCTCCGTCATCGCCCGGCGAAGCTCGATTACGGAGGCAGCAGGATCACACAACGGAAGCGTCGCGAGAGCGCCGAAGCGCGGCGCACGCTCACGGACAATCTCCGCAAACTCATCGTTGACGCTTCCCGCGAGTCTCACCGCGCGATCGGGCGGCTCGACGTGCGGACCGGGAGTCGTGAGCGTGATGATCTGAGTGTCCACGCCCTCACGCTCGAGGACGCGCTGCCGGTAGACGATATCCCGATGTCCCTCGACAGCGACGTTGTAGTCTCCCGGATAATGAAGGCACGGGTTGCCTTCCGGATCGATCGTCAGCCTGATGATGCTGTCGCCGCTGCGAATCGCGTCGAGATAATCGGGAGGATAGAAATGATTGTGGACGTCAATCAACATCGGCGGTCGCGGTCCTCGGCGGGGGTGATTTGCGGAGCCAGAAATAGTAGATGGGCCAGCCGGCCGCGACAAGCAGAATCCCGGTGACGCTGTTTACCGGCTCGGATATGACCTGATTGATCACGATGTAGAGCGAAGAGAGGATGAAGACGACAGGAATCAGTGGATAGCCCCGCAGCCGATAAGCGGGGGAGTATTCACTCCGGCTGCGCAGCCGCATCAGTCCCGCCGCCATGAGAGCGAAGAAGATCCATTCGGTGTAAACGACCCGCGTGAAAAGAGAGCGGTAGCTCCCTGTGACCACGAGGACCGCCGCCCAGATCGTCTGTGCTACAATCGCGCGGTGCGGTGTCCGGAAGTTGCGATGAATCTCTCCCGCCCATCGGAACAACATACCGTCCCGAGCCATCGACATGTACACGCGTGGCCCCGCGAGAATGATCCCGTTGAGCGCGCCAAAGGTGGAAATCGCAACGAGCGCCGACATGAACGCGGCTCCGCCTGCGCCGAGCACGGCATCGGCGGCGTCGGCCGCGACCCGCGTGCTGGTGGCGATCCGGGTTGAGGGCAACACGTGGAAATACGCCGCATTGAGAGCGACGTAGCAGGCGGTGACCAGAATGACCCCGATCAGCAGCGCGCGCGGTATCGTTCTCTCCGGCTCCTGCGTTTCCTCGGCTGTGTAGGTCACGATATGCCAACCGCCGAATGCAAAGAGACTGGCGACGAGCGCCAGCGCAAACGCGTGAGACATTCCGCCGCCCGAAGCAACTCGCGTCGCGTCGATTGGCGCTGCGACGCCTGTCGTGAGCGATTCGCGTGGACCGAGGATGAACGCCACGGCGATTATCGCGATGATCGCGGTGATCTTTGCGATGGTGAAGGATGTCTGGACAGCGCTGCCCTGTCTCACGCCGAGATAGTTGACGCCTGAGAGAGTCGCGATCGCACCGACCGCCAGCAGCTTGAGACCGACGTCGCCCACCGGAATGAAATACGCAGCGTATTGCGCGAAGACCGTCGCAATCGCGGCGATGATCCCGGTGTGCATCGTCCAGAACATTGCCCATCCCCAGAGGAATCCGATTCCGGGAGAGAACGATTCCTTCAGGAAAACATAGACACCGCCCGCGGTGGGATAAGCCGAAGCGAGCTCCGCTGCGATCAGCGCGCCGAACAAAGTCAGGCCACCTGATACGATCCAGACGAGGTAGACCGCGCCGACCGAGGGCACCGCCCCGACGATCGCCGAAGGCTGGACAAAGATCGACGCACCGATGATGGTGCCGGCGACGAGCGCTGTCGCGTGAAGAAGCGTTATCGATCGGGTCAGCGCACGAGGCATCGCGCGTTAAGCTGCACGGACGACCGAGCCGCGGCTACCCTAGGGGGCTCACTCGATCCAGGTGCCCATAGCGACGCCTACGACACCGAACACCTCGGTGGCCGCCACGGAATGGTTTGCTGAATCCATCACGACGCCTCCGACAACGCTTTGGCGGCGGCGGGGAATAACCGCCGCCAAAAAGTGGACTCACACATCCCGACTTCTACTTTGCCGGCGTGACCGAAAATCCGTCGATGTGGACGTCGAGATTGTGGTTCACGCGAACTCCGGCAATTCCCGACGTTCCCGTGCCGGGCCCGCCCCTATCCACCTGCGCGCGAGGCAGGCTGTTCACCTGGACCCCATTTACAAGAAAGTTCACCTTGTCCGGCTCGACGACTATCGAAAGCGCGTTGGTCGCTTTCCCGCTGGCGTCCATCGCCTTCACCGCCTCGTTTGCCGTCCAGTCCACGATCTTGTGGACCGTCGAGTCGTTCGCCCGGTGATTGATCAGATACTTCCCGTCCTGGCGCACCACAAAATAGAGATAGTGCTGGTTCGGTGAATCGAGCTCGTTGCCGGCAATCAATAGACCGTACGCCTCTGGATGCACGGCCGCCTTCGTCTGCGAAAAATTGGCGCTGACTATGTAATTGCCGGTCGCCGTGTTTGCGGGATTCCAGTAGATCGCTGCCGGACCAGAAGTAACGTGGAAGCCCGAGCCCATTGAGATGACCTTGTCTTCGGAAATGTTACGGCCCGCCTTCGCAGCCTGCGGATCGATGCGGCCCATCCAGCCAGCGACCTTCACACCACCGTCAGCTACCGGCTTGTCGGCATCCTTTGCCTGGGCGCCCAGCGCGCTCGCGGTGAGCCCCAATGCGATGACTGCCGTCGCAAAAATCTTCATGCTGCCTCCGTCAGAAGTGATTTGGTCGAGCCTGCGGGATCTCCTGTTATCAGTTCTTCGCCGGCTCGATGTATAGATCCGCCAGCTGGCGACGCAAGTTCGCGACCTTCGGCGCATCGTTGATCAGGATGTACGGGTCGTACGGGTGCAGCGTCGCGTAGTTCTGGTGGTAGGCCTCGGCGACGTTGAACCCACGCAGCTGAGATACTTCGGTCACGATCGGGCGACCGAACGCTTTCGCCTGCGTCAGCTGCGCGATGTACGCGGTGGCGATTCGCTTCTGCGATTCACTGTTGTAGAAGATCGCCGAGCGATACTGCGTGCCGACGTCGGGACCCTGACGATTGAGCTGTGTCGGATCGTGGCCGACCGAGAAGAACACGCGCAACAGCTGGCCATACGTGACCTGTGACGGATCGTATACGACGCGCACGGACTCCGCGTGTCCTGTCGAGCCGGAGCTGACTTCCTCATACGATGGCGATGCTGCGGTGCCTCCGGCGTAGCCGGAGATCGCAGATTTGACTCCCTTCACATGCTGGAACACCGCCTGAATGCCCCAGAAGCAGCCGCCGGCGAACACCGCGGTCTGTTCCCCCTTGGAGGCTGCCAGCGCATCGTCAACCACCGGAGCGGGCAGCACGCCCGAGCGACTGGTGGAAGCTGCTGTGGCTCTGTTGCCGAGCACGAGAACGACACCTGCAACGACGATGAGACCGAGAATTGCCCGGCCGATGTTTCCCAGCATGAAGACCTCTGTGATTGAGCGTATGTCTATTGAACGCCGCTCACGACGGATCGGTTCCATGAATCATAGCAAGAACTGGCACGCGGAGCATCACCCTTCAGCAATCAGTGCCGCTCCTGCGTAATCCAGTGCCACCGGGAGTCGAACGGATATTTCGGCGAAGTGTAACTGATGAGACTGACCCAGAACGGAGTATTTGATGTTCAGGAAATACAGCATGCTCGCCGTGATTCTTCCGGCATTTCTTGCCGCTGCGGCTTCGCCTGCGAGGACGGGCCTGTCGGCCGCCGGGCTTCACCTCGTCGTCGCACCTTCCGGAAACGAGGCGCGCTACAGGATTCGTGAGCAGCTCGTACAAATGGACCTTCCCAACGACGCCATCGGGCGCACATCCGAGATCTCCGGCGGAATCGGTGTCGGAACCAACGGGAAAATCATCGCCGAAGAGTCGAAGTTCGTCATCAACGTCGGCGGGCTGAAAAGCGATCGCGACATGCGCGACGGATTTGTTCGCCGACGCGTCCTCGAGGCAGATCAGTATCCGACAGTCGAATTTGTCCCGACGGCACTTCGCGGGCTGCCCAGGACATTGCCGACATCCGGAGCGCACACGTTCGACGTGATCGGCAATCTCACCGTGCGTGGCGTCACAAAGCCCACCACCTGGCGCGTCAGGGCCGAGTCGAAGAACGGTCAGGTGACCGGCAGCGCTTCGACGCTGTTCACCTTTTCCGATTTCAATATTCAGCAGCCGAGGGTGCCGGTCCTGTTGAGTGTGCAGGACACCATCAGGCTGGAGTACGACTTCACGCTCGTACCGAAGGGATGATCGGGTACCGGCTGCCAGGTGCCTGGTACCGGGCACCTGGTACCTGGTACCGGTTACCGGTTATCCACC
>JAHFCS010000111.1 GCA_023249395.1 Gemmatimonadota bacterium | reverse complement strand
TCAGCGATGCGGACGTTCCTGGCCGACCCGATAGTCGCTGCCGTGCTCGAGAAAGGCGGTGGGCCAAAGTCCGTCGCGGAGCGCATGGCACTCGCCTCCGGCTCGCCGGGTCAGCTCTTCGGCGATGAATCCCGCGGGCGCTCAATCATTGCTGCGCGGAAGCTGATGGAGGCCGCTCTCGCGAAGAACGAATCGACCCGCCATGCGGCCACGATGGCGGTCGGCGGATCGGGCGCCCGCGGCCCTTTCACCGACACATTAGACGCGATGCTCGTGCTGATCGCCGAACGCATGCGCTCGGCGCTCCACGACTCCGATGAAGTGCGCGCACTCGGGGCGAGCCGCGCCGTCGATGCCGTCGCACGCGCCCGTGAGCTCGCCGGAGGCAACGTCAATCCGCAGCTCATCACCGCTCAGCTCCTTCATGAGCTGGCCAGGAGTCTCGCATGACGAAGCTCTCCCACGTCGACGAATCGGGAACGGCACGAATGGTCGATGTCGCCGGAAAGGCCGACAGCCATCGGGTCGCCCGCGCGATGGGTCAGATAACGATGGCGCGCGCAACGCTCGACGCGATCGGCGAAGACAAAATCGCGAAGGGCGATGTTCTCGCGGTCGCGCGAATCGCCGGCATCATGGCCGCCAAGCGAACCAGCGAGCTGATCCCGTTATGTCATCCGATCGCGCTGACGGACGTTACCGTAGAGCTCACGCTCGATGCGGCGCTCCCGGGAATTCGCGTCAGCGCAACCGCCGCGACAGTCGGGAAGACGGGCGTCGAAATGGAAGCGCTGACCGCCGCGGCAGTCGCGCTTCTCACTATCTACGACATGGCGAAAGGACTGGACCGGGCGATGACCATCGGAAGTATCTCGCTGGTCGAAAAAAGCGGCGGACAGTCGGGGGACTGGAAGCGGTAACCGCGCGCCCGAAGCGCAAACAGGCCCCACTACCTTCGTCGCATATCGGTGAGTGACTGCGCAGCGACGTCGGCGATACTTGCCGAGGGCGGTCACGGGCGGCTGATTAGTCTCCGCACACAAAATACCTGTCCCTGGAGACCAGAAAGTGATCAACCAGATCCGTTCCGCCGAGATGCTGCTCGTCGCTGCAATCCTGTTTCCAATTTCTGCATCGAATCTGCCGGCACAAGGCGCGGGATCTGCTCCCGGTCAAAGAACCGCGCAGCAGACGTACGATTCGGCGGCGCTTGCCGGTATCAGATGGCGGGAGATTGGACCCTTTCGCGGCGGCCGCTCGGTCGCTGTGACCGGATCGGCGGCGCGCCCGATGGAGTACTACTTCGGGACAACTGGCGGCGGCGTGTTCAAGACGACCGATGGCGGGATGACCTGGGCGCCGGTGACCGACAAGTACTTCGGCGGGACGATCGGATCGATCGCGGTCAGCGAGTCGAACCCTGACGTGGTTTATGTCGGCACCGGCGAATCGCCCATCCGGGGGAACGTGTCTCACGGCGACGGCGTCTTCAAATCCATCGACGCGGGAAAGACCTGGCAGCTCGTTGGCCTCGCCGACACGCGGCAGATCGGACGGGTACGCATCCATCCGAAGAACCCCGACATCGTCTATGTCTCGGCCCTGGGGCATGTGTATGGTCCCAACGCCGAGCGCGGCGTCTTCAAGACAGTCGATGGTGGAAAGACCTGGCGAAAGATTCTCTTCCGGAGCGATTCGGCGGGAGCGTTCGATCTGATTCTCGATCCGGCGAACCCCGAGACGGTCTATGCGACGATCTGGCACGCCTACCGCACGCCATGGAAGCTGGTGTCGGGAGGATCGCAGAGCGGGATCTTCAAGTCCACCGATGGCGGCGAGCATTGGACCGAGATCACACGCAATCCCGGATTACCGGCAGGTGTCATCGGGAAAGTTGGAATCGCGGCATCGCCCGCGAAGGCCGGCAGATTGTGGGCACTCGTCGAGGCGGATTCCGGCGGCGTCTTCCGTTCCGACGACGCAGGCGCGACGTGGACGCGGACGAACTCAGAGCGCAATCTGCGCCAGCGCGCATGGTACTACACGCAGATCTACGCGGATCCAAAGGACGCGGAGACCATGTACGCTCTCAATACCGGAATGTACCGCTCGACCAACGGCGGCCGGACGTTCCGGCCGATTCAGGTTCCGCACGGGGACAACCACGATCTGTGGATCGCCCCCAACGATCCGCAGCGGATGATCAACGGCAATGACGGTGGCGCCAACGTCTCGTTCAATGGCGGTCGTACCTGGACAGAGCAGGATCAGGCGACAGCCCAGTTCTATCACGTCGTGACGACTAATCATTTTCCATATCGCGTTTGCGGCGCGCAGCAGGACAATTCCACTTTGTGCGGACCTAGCCGGGCTGATGGCGGCATCGGCATCAGCGACTGGTATCCGGTAGGCGGAGGGGAGAGCGGCTACATCGCTGTGCGCCCCGACAATCCGGATATCGTCTATGCAGGGTCGTACGGCGGATTTCTATCGAGACTGGACCATCGAACGGGGGCACAGCGAAACATCAACCCGTGGCCTGACAATCCGATGGGCCACGACGCGGCGGACGCGAAGTACCGCTTCCAGTGGACCTACCCGATCGTGTTGTCGCCGCACGATCCGAACACGATGTACGTCGGCAGCAGCGTCGTCTTCAAATCCACCAATGACGGCCAGAGCTTCGCGCCGATTAGTCCGGATCTCACGAGGCACGATCCGAAGACTCTCGGTCCTTCGGGCGGCCCGATCACGAGGGACCAAACTTCGGTGGAGTACTACGCGACTGTATTCACGGTTGCAGAGTCGCCGCTGACCGCGGGTGTGATCTGGGCGGGATCCGACGACGGACTGGTGCACGTCACGCGGAACGGCGGAAAGACCTGGACCAACGTCACCCCGAAGGGAATTCCCGAATGGAGCCGCATCTCGATCATCGAGCCTTCGCACTTCTCGCCGGGGACGGCCTACGTCGCCTTGAACAACTATCAGATGGACGACATGCGCCCATACATCTACAAGACCACCGATTACGGCGCTGGCTGGACACCGATCACGAGGGGTATCAATCCGACCGAGTTCGTGCGCGTCGTTCGCGAGGACCCGGAGAGGGCGGGATTGCTGTTCGCGGGCACGGAGCGCGGCGTGTGGGCGAGCTTCGACGACGGCGGGAGCTGGCAGAGTCTGCGACGGAATCTCCCGATCGTTCCGGTGCATGATCTGGCGATCAAGCAGGGCGATCTTGTCGCGGCGACGCACGGGCGCTCTTTCTGGATCATGGACGATCTCTCGGCGCTGAGGCAGATGACGCCCGCGATTGTCAATGAGGATGTGCACCTGTTCAAACCGAGAAGCGTCTATCGCGCGGGCTTCAACGGCGGTGGCGGCACCGGCGCAGCAGGTGGACATCCCACCGGCCAGAATCCGCCATCCGGGGCGGTGATCTATTACTGGCTCAAGTCTCCGAAGCAGGTGGTGACGATGGATTTCCTCGATTCCCGAGGAGCGGTCATAAGAAGCTTCACGAGCAACCAGGATCCGACGGTCGCGGCGGACTCGGTGAGGGCTGACAGCGTCCGCGCCGCCCGTGCCGATAGTCTCAAGAAGGCAGGCGTAAAGGAGGACTCCACCACGCGGCCGGAGCCTCTGACCGAGGAGACCACGCCCGGTGAGGACGGCCCACGTAGACCGCAGCCTCCGGCGCGCGTCGCCAACAAGGCGGGGCTCAACAGCTTCGCGTGGAATCTTCGCTATCCCGATGCCTCCACTTTTCAGAATCTCATCTTCTGGGCGGCGGGAATTCAGGGCCCGGTCGCGGTTCCCGGCACGTACACGGTGCGCATCAACGCTGCCGGAAAGTCCGAGACCCAGACGTTCTCCGTGATGAAGGATCCACGCTCGAGCGTCTCTCAAACTGCCCTGGAAGAGCAGTTCGCTTTCCTCATCGCCGTCCGTGACAGGACGACGCAGGCCAATGACGCGGTGAGGAAGATCCGGAACGTGAAGGCTCAGCTCGCCGATCGCGTGTCGAAGATGCCGGAAGCGCAGCGAGCCGCGTTCAAGGCGAAAGTCGACGCGTTCGCAGCACAGCTCTCGGCTGTCGAGTCCGAGATCTATCAGGTCAAGAACCAATCGGGACAGGATCCACTCAACTATCCGATCAGGCTCAACAACAAGATCGCGGCGCTCGCGGGTGTTGCCTCGAGCGCCGACGCCCGGCCGACGGATCAGACGCGGGAGGTATTCCGGATTCTATCGGCGCAGCTCGAAACGCAGCTGTCGCGTCTTGAGAGCGCCATGCGGGCGCTCGCGGGAGTCAACGGAGATCTGAAGAATGCCGGGCTCAAAGAGATCGTGCCCGGTACCGACGAGCCGAAAACCCCTTCTCGCGCGCCCGCTAGTGACTCTGACGCTGACGGTGATGCCGGCTAACGGCAGCCCGGTATGGACAGTGGGAATCTATTTTTCAGAGGATTACCGGCGCATCCGGATCGTCGGCTGATTTTGATCCCTCACTCAGCGTCTGCTGTCGCATCGCGGCAGCGCCCATGAGACCGCCAATTCCCATCGACTCGACCGCCGTGCTCGGCACGAGCATCAGCGCCCCCTTCTCCTTCAATCCCTCCATCAGGATGTTCATCGCGCGCAGATGCAGTGCGGTCGGATTGCCCTGATACGATTTCGAGGCCTCTTCGAAAAGCGCCGCGATTTCCACCTCGGCCTGGCCGAGTATGATACGCGCCTGCTTCTCGCGCGACGCCTGAGCTTCGCGCGACATCGCGTCTTGCAGCGAAGCCGGAATGACGACATCGCGCATCTCGACCGACTGCACGGTGACGCCCCACGGGTTGGACCGCTCGTCGATGAGGAGCTGGAGCTCCGCTTCGATGCGCTCGCGTCCGCGCAGCAGGTCCGTGAGCGACGTGCGGCCGATGATGTCACGCAACCCGGTCTGCGCCGCCCAGCTGACAGCCTGCGCGTAGTCCTGCACTTCCAGCGCGGCTTTCTCGGAATCGTGAACCATCCAGAAGAGGACGGCGTCGACGTTTACAGGCACAGTATCCGACGTGAGCGTCTCTTCCGCGGCGAAGCTCGTTGTGATGACTCGCTGATCGATCCATGAAGCGACCTTGTCGACGAATGGTACGATCCAGAAGATACCGGGGCCCCTCAACCCGACATAGCGTCCGAGGCGCAGCACGACGGCACGCTCCCATTGCTGGGCGACTCTCGGTGACTGTGCGAAGAGAGCGCCCAGAAGCACACCGAGAATGAGCCAGACCGGGCTTGTCGCCACCGCGGTCGCGACGAGTCCGAGCGCTGATCCGAGGCCGAGAACGAGGGACGATACGAAATTGAAGCGAAACTTCGACGGCTGAACGCTCTCCCGCCTTGACACCACGAGTCTTCCGTTGACGATCGCCATTTGCCCACTCCTGTCGGTTTTCTGCGGTGGAGGTGCGTATGACTCCAGGGCCTCGCCGGATGAAACTGCTCACCTCCTGCGGTCACACGCAACGTTGTGGTGTGCTGTTTCGGCCTGCGCGGCTGATGTATGTTTACAGCCGAGTAGCGTCTCTCGTCAAAGGACCAGCCCTGACCTCGCCGCACCAGTTCCCCGATTTAAGGAGCGAGTTGCTCCAGCACTGCCCGCTTGCCGGAATCCTCGCGCAGAAGATGCGGGACGAAAGTGCCAAGCTGACGCGCCACTGGCTCGAACGAATCAACGCGCGCGTCGAGGTTTCCGCCAACCGCATCTTTCCGAGCGATCAGCTCCTGAATCACGTGCCGCTGCTGATATGCGGCGTGGCCGACTATCTCGAGGACCCGGAACGGATCGTGATCGGAGAAATATCCGTTGTCGCCAAGGCAATGGAGCTGGGCCAGCTGCGATTTTCCCAGGGATTCGACGCCTACGAGCTGCTCAAGGAATACGAGATGTTCGGCGGAATCCTGTTCACGTTCATGTCGAGGATCGTGGACGAGATCGATGTGCCGTGCAAGCGAAGCGAGCTGCTCGCGTGTGCCCACCGCCTCTTCACCGCCGTCGCCCTCATTCAGCAGGCAACGCTCACAAACTACCTGTCTCTCGTATCGGCGCGCCTCACCGAGAGAGAGGAGCGGCTGCGCGGCTTCAACCGGACGCTGTCACACGAGCTCAAGAACCGCATCGGCGCGATAACCGGCGCGGCGCAAGTACTCGAGCTCGAGTCGCTCGCCGAGGTCGAGAAATACCGGCTGGTTTCGATCGTCTCCAGAAACGTCCTCGGCATGCGCGGAGTGCTCGACAACCTGATCGAGCTCTCACGTCTCGAGAACGACACGCGGCAACAGCGGCACGTGACGCTCCCCCGTGCCGCCGGCGAAGTCGCGCGCCAGCTCCGCGATGCCGCGCGGGCAAAGGGTGTCGAGCTTCGAATCGCCGCCGATCTTCCGGCGGTCGAGGTGAACGCTGCGGCGGTAGAGCTCTGTCTCTCGAACCTGATATCCAACGGAATCAAGTACGCCGATCCGGGCAAGACGCAGCGATGGGTCGAAGTCGCCGCAAGGGCGCAGGCGCAGGACGGCGATAGGCACCTGATCATGGTCGAAGTCCGCGACAACGGGATCGGCGTTCCGATCGAGAAACGCGGACGGCTTTTTCAGCGCTTCTTTCGCGCGCACGAGGACACCTCGACAGGCGCCGAAGGAACAGGGCTCGGGCTCAGCATCGTCCGCGACATCGCCCGGTCGTTCGGCGGAAACGCCTGGGCCGAATTTCCCGGCGACGGCGCGGTGTTCGCCTTCAGCCTGCCCGGCAGGCGCGCTCAGGACCAGGAAGCCGTTCAGACAGCCGAGTACGAGTCGCTGCGTCTCGCTAGTGAATCACACGGTCGAAGCGAACGGGATTCTGAACGTCGTAGCTGAAGTGCCACCATTCCTTTTCGTAGTTCTGAAATCCCTGACGCTCCATCACCGTCCTTAACCGCTTTCGGTTGAC
>JAHFCS010000110.1 GCA_023249395.1 Gemmatimonadota bacterium | reverse complement strand
GGACTCGACACGTCGGCGCCCGGAATTGCGCGATCGAGTCCCCTACACTCGCCGAGGTCTTCGAGCTGGAGCGATTCGCCGCTCCGCTCGAGAAACTGCCCAACCGTCACGGAGCGATTCACGCTCCCGATGCTCGTGTCGCGTCTCGTCGTCATACTCCGAGTTTTCGGTCCCTCGTTGCAGCGCGCTTTCTGACGCCCGACTTGCGCGCTGGGCCAACTTTTCGGACCTGCGCCGCGAGCTTTACGATCGCACTCGTCAGCGCCGGCCCGTAGAATCTCGCCTCGCCGAGCGCGATGATGCTGCGCTGCCGCGGGGCGTGCAGCACGATCTCGACGCGCTTGACGGGTCCATCTTGCTCAAAGCGGATAACTGCGTCAACGGCCCGTGACAAGCGACTGGCTGCGCGCTCGGCGGCAAGCTCCGCCCGACGCCGCGTGCGCGGTCCAATGACCGCGTGATGAGCGTGAAAAATTATCTCCACCGATCGTTGCCTCTCAGCACCACTTCTTCGAGGTGCGCAATAGTGTCATCAGCCGAACGTTCCCAGCTGAACCTCTCGGCAAGACGCCTGCCTGCCTCTCCCATCCGCCTTACCAGCGATGGCAAGTCCATGAGCCTGCGCATTGCGCCGGCCATTGCAGCCAGGTCGCCGTGAGGCACCAGGAAACCGGTCTCGCCATCCACCACCGATTCGCGAATCCCCGGGGAGTCGCTTGCGATAACCGGCGTTCCGCAAGCCGCGGCCTCCATGTTCGCGATTCCCCATCCCTCCTTGGGTGAAGCCAGCATCGCCGCCCACGCGCGACGCAGCATCGCGACCTTTGTCTCCTCCGGCACGAATCCCAGAAAACGGACGCGCGATTCCATTCCCAGGAGGCGGGTGAGGTCTTCCAGATTCGAGCGATAGTCACCGCTTCCTGCTATCTCCAACGTCGCACGGCTGTCACCGAGCGCGGCAAATGCGCGGATCAGGATATCCACACCCTTGTAGCGTTTGAGCCGGCCGATGTAAATGAACAACGGCTCCGGCGAGCGGGCGGAGTAGTCCGGCGTGAGTGCGCCGGTGTCCACACCGTTGTAGATAACGCGAATGTTGTCGCGGGGAATACCCCGCTTCACGAGGTCATCGGCGGTACTCTCGCTCACTGCCTCGAAGGGAATATTTCGATAGAGCAGGCCGATCGGCCGCTCCGCCAGCCAAAGCGCGGCGGCCAGGGGCGCAGCCGTTTCGCGAAAAGCGGTCGCGCCGAAGAGATGGTGAACGAGAGCGACCAGCCGATCGAGTTCCCAGAGCGGCGTGTAGAGAGGCGCCTTGTTCAAGTCCTCGATCACTACGTCGTGACCCGATGGCGCCAGGTTGCGACGATAGTAGCCGTAGACGCGGAATGGATATGTGTGGCGCGTTCCAACGCGGTGAACCTCGATACCGTCAAGGACTGTGCGCGGCGGAGCATCCTTCCATCCGCTGCAAAGCAGATCAACGCTGTGACCCCGGGCCGTCAGCCGGCCAAAGATCTGATGGAGATGAAGCTCTGCTCCGCCAGACTGCGGGTTCTCGCGGTCCTGCCAGTTGAGTACAAGGATTCGCACTAAAGAACGCCGGCCCGCCGCGCGTACGCGTCGAGCACGCCGTTGACGAAGCGCGCGCTTGCCGCGCTGCCGAATCGCTCGGCGAGCCGCACCGCTTCCTGAATGACGACACGGGGCGGCGTTTCGCGCCGCTCCAGCTCCGCGGCGCCGAGTCTCAGCACCGAGCGCTCGATGGCGCCGATTCGCTCGAGGCGCCAGTTGTCGGTGACGTCGACGAGACCGGCATCGAGCTCGCGCTGCGACACGGCGACGGTGCCGACAATCTCGCCGGCGAACTTGCGCTCTTCCGGACTCACGGCAAGATCGTCCCAGACCCTCAGCGCAACCTTCGCCAGGTACTGCCCTGGTCTTACGTCCCAAGCGTAAAGCGCCTGGAGAGCCCGTGCCCGCCCGCGAGTTTCAACTCTCATCGGTCGCGTCGAGGTGTTGCATCAGGTCGGCCATCTCGAGTGCGGCAAGCGCGGCGTCCCAACCCTTGTTGCCGTTGATTCCGCCGGCCCGCGCTTCGGCCTGCTCGATGTTGTCACAGGTCAGGAGTCCGAATCCAACCGGGATTTCACCTTCGCGCACTGCGTCAGCGAGTCCTCGAGACGCTTCGCCGGCGACATAGTCGAAGTGGGGCGTATCGCCGCGAATGACCGCGCCGAGCGCCACCACCGCATCGTAACGCTCACTCGCCATCGCGCTGCGAACGGCCAGTGGGAGCTCCCATGCACCAGGAACCCAGATGATGTCGATGTCGTCGAAGCTGGTGCCGTGGCGTACGAGCGCGTCGAGCGCGCCGTCAACCAGCGCGCGCGTTATCGATTCATTGAACCGGCTGGCGACAACGGCGATGCGCCGGCCTTCGCCCCGCGGCGTACCACTCAGCTCGGCCATTCAGGAAGCGAAAAGGTGGCCTAGCTTGTCGCGCTTGGTGTCCAGGTAGTCGGAATTCTCCGCCGTCGCCGGCTGCGCTATCGGCACTCGCTCCTCCACCTTGAGCCCGTAACCCTCGAGTCCGATGAGCTTGCGCGGATTGTTGGTGAGAGGACGGATCTTCCGCAGGCGAAGGTCGAGGAGAATCTGCGCGCCGATTCCGTAGTTGCGGAGGTCGGGCTTGAAGCCGAGCTGCTCGTTGGCCTCGACGGTGTCCGCGCCGGTGTCCTGAAGCTGATACGCCTTGAGCTTGTTGAGGAGGCCGATTCCCCTTCCCTCCTGATCGAGGTAGACAATCACGCCACGGCCTTCCCTGGCGATCATCTCCATCGCCGTGTGAAGCTGCCAGCCGCAATCGCAGCGCAGCGAATGAAAGACGTCGCCGGTGAGACACTTCGAGTGCATGCGAACGAGCACACTGTCGTCGGTGTGCTCGACGTCGCCGAAGACGAGGGCGATGTGTTCATGGTTATCGACGTCATTACGATAACCGATGACACGCCAGACGCCGACTTCGGTCGGCAGCCGCGCTTCAGCCACGCGGTGAACGAGGCGCTCCGACTGAAGCCGATACGCGACCAGCTGTGCAACGGTAATGAACGTGAGCCGATGCCTCTCGGCGAACTCCTCCAGCTGCGGCCGGCGCGCAGTGGTCCCGTCTTCGTTGAGGACTTCACAGATCACTCCGGCGGGATAAACGCCTGCAAGGTGCGACAGATCGACTGCAGCCTCGGTGTGGCCGACGCGCTGCAACACTCCGCCATCGCGAGCTCGGAGCGGAAAGACATGGCCTGGGCGGCGCAGGTCCGCTGGTACGGTCGCAGAGTCGACCGCAACCTGAATTGTCTTCGCGCGATCCTGCGCGCTGATCCCGGTCGTGACGCCGAAGCGGTGGGCCGCATCGATGCTGACAGTGAAAGCGGTGCGTTGCTCCTCGGTGTTTTGATCGCTCTGCTGCGGAAGCCGGAGCTGGTCTGCCCGCTCGCCGGTGAGCGAGAGGCAGATAAGGCCGCCGGCGTTTCGAATCATGAAGTTTATGAGCTCGGACGTGACGAGCGATGCCGCGCAGATGAGGTCTCCCTCGTTCTCGCGGTCCTCGTCATCGGCCACCAGGATCAGCTTTCCCGCCCTGATGTCCGCAATCGCCTGCTCGACCGTGCCAAATGCCATTTCCAGTTCCTTTCGGCTGACCGCGCCGTCAGCTGTTGACATACGGCGTCACCAGCCGGCGGACGAACTTTCCGATGATATCCGTTTCGATATGCACTCTGCCGCCCCCCTCGAGATCGCCGAGTGCGGTCTGTTTCAAGGTGTAATCTATGAGGGATACTTGCAACCTGTTGCCCGTGATCGCGTTAACGGTGAGGCTAACGCCGTCTACGGCAACAGATCCGAGTGGCACCAGCGTCTCGCCGAGGGAGCCGGGCAGCTCGATATCGACAAGCAGCGCGTCGGCAATGCGCTCGACTGACGCGACGACGCCGACAGCATCCACATGGCCCTGGACAATGTGGCCACCGAATCTGCCGTCAGCGCGCATCGCACGCTCGAGATTCACCCGCCGACCTCTGGTCCATTCACCGATGGTCGTTCTTTCCAGTGTTGTCACGACCGCCGCGACTGTAAACCAGTTCGTCCGCTGCTCGTACACCGTGAGGCACGCCCCGTTTACCGCGATGCTCTCTCCGTCCGCGAGATCGGCGTAAGCAGACCGGATTCTGAGCTCGCGACCGCTGTCGGAGGGGGTCACCGATTCGACGATCCCCACGTCTTCGATTATTCCGGTGAACATCAGCTCGCCAGTGGTGAGTAGACGGTCATTACGTCGTCGCCAAACTTTCTTGTCCGAATCGCGTGGAAGCGTCGCGCGTGCGCGAGGTCGTGGGACGCGATGCCGGAGAAAGCGCCCAGCGATCCGGCGCCGAGTACTATCGGTGCCTGAAAGATAATGAGCCGGTCCACGCTGCCGGCAGCGAGGAACGACGCGGCAAGGCCCGCGCCCCCCTCGACGAGAAGCGAGATGATGCCGCGCGCCTTGAGCTTCACCAGCGCGTCGTCGAGGTCGTCCACGGGAAGAGCCTCGACTCCGGCGTTCGCGAGATCGGCGGGAAGCCGGGCCGTCCGGGTGGTCACCACGATCGTGGGAATTTCTCGCGCCGTGCGTGCTAACACACTTTGGCTGCTGAGTCTCGCATGCCTGTCGAACACGACTCGCGTCGGCTGCACTGCGGGGGGAGGTTCGATTCGCGCAGTGAGGAGTGGATCGTCCGCGATCGCAGTCGCGATGCCGACGGCGACAGCGTCGTTGACCGCGCGCAGCCGCTGCACTTCGGCGCGCGCGAGAGGGCCGGTGAGCCAGCCGCGCGTTCGCTCAGCGTCGGAAATGGCGCCGTCGAGCGAGACAGCGAGCTTGAGCGTGACCCAGGGCCGCGCCAACGAGAACGACGCGAGAAACGCCGCGTTCAGCTCGCGGGCCTCGTGCTCGAGGATGCCGAAGTCCACGATGATATTGTTCTCGCGCAGCTTCTTCGCGCCGCCTCCTGCTGCCGGATTGGGATCCCCCGTCGAGGCGACAACCCGTGTAATTCCCGCGGCGATGATCGCGTTTGTGCATGGAGGGGTGCGCCCCTGGTGGTTGCACGGCTCGAGGGTCACATAGAGCGTCGCACCCCGCGCCTTCTCTCCCGCTTTGCGCAGCGCCGCGATCTCGGCATGCGGCTCACCCGCTTTTTCGTGGTGGCCTTCGCCGACAATCTCGCCGCCGGCGACGACAACTGCGCCGACCATCGGATTGGGCTTCGTCTGTCCCCAGCCGAGCCCGGCCAGCTCGAGCGCGCGGCTCATGAAGAGCTCGCCGCTGGTGTTGTCAGGTGAGGACGACGTCGCCACTCCCGGCTCGGACCTCTCCCATCGTCCACGCACCGATACCGGCTGCGTCGGCGTCTCTGATCACGGCGTCAGCGTTCTCCGGCGGTGCGATCACGACCATCCCCACACCCATGTTGAAAACGCGAAACATCTCCTCGCGGCGTACTTCCCCCTCTTTCTGCAGCTGGTCGAACAGTACCGGGACTTCCCAGCTGCTCGTGTCCACGACGGCTTCCAGGCCGGGGGGCAGCGCGCGGCCGAGGTTACCCGGCAGACCACCTCCGGTGATGTGCGCCATCGCGTGAATCTTCTCCAGCAACGGCAGCAGAATCGCGAGGTAGGAGCGATGCACCGTGAGCATCACGTCCGCGACAGTCTGCCCGGTTCCCGGAAACGTGTCCTCCGTGCCGAGGCCCATTCGCTCGGCGACGATCTTCCGCGCGAGCGAGTAGCCATTGGTATGCAAACCCGAGCTCGCGAGCCCCACAAGGACATCACCGTCGCACACGCGCGCCGCGCCAAGTATCTCATCTTCCTCGACGCAACCAACGATGAAGCCCGCGAGGTCGTAATCGGGCGGTGTGTAGATCCCCGGCATTTCGGCTGACTCACCACCGATCAAGGCACAGCCATTCTCCCGGCATCCGGCGGCTACACCGGCGACAACCTGTTCGAGCACCGCGGGATCGAGCGACCCGAAAGCGACGTAGTCAAGAAAGAACAGCGGCCTGGCGCCCTGGACGAGAATGTCGTTCACGCAATGGTTGACGAGGTCGCGGCCGATCGTCGAGTGCTGTTTCGCCTCGATCGCGACGCGTATCTTGGTTCCGACTCCGTCGGCGCTCGAGACGAGTACCGGGCTTCGCATTCCAGACGGAGCGCGGAACATTCCGCCAAATCCACCAAAGGCACCGAGCGCTCCGACGGTGAAAGTCGACGTCACGAGCTTCCCTATCCGCGCCTTCGCTTCGTCGGACGCGGATGTGTCCACTCCGGCACTCCGGTAACGGAGCGCGCCGGTACTCATTCGGCCAGCTCCT
The DNA here is from genome assembly GCA_023249395.1 of Gemmatimonadota bacterium. GTDB lineage: Bacteria > Gemmatimonadota > Gemmatimonadetes > Gemmatimonadales > Gemmatimonadaceae > UBA4720. The sequence goes on along the minus strand of JAHFCS010000110.1, from coordinate 567 downwards.
CCTCGAATGTCGTCAGCTCGCGAAGCTTGCGAATGCGGCCGCCGACTTCGTCGCGGGTGAGTGTCATGAGGCGCTCGGTCGAGAATTTCTCGACGGCAAAGGAGCCGAGGGCCGACCCATACATCACAGCGCGGCGCATGCTCGCGTCGCTCAGGTCGCCCGATCGCGCCAGGTATCCGATGAAGCCACCGGCGAAAGAGTCGCCGGCGCCGGTGGGATCGAACACGTTTTCCAACGGATACGCAGGCGCGAAGAAAATGCCGTACTCGCTGAACATGAAAGCGCCGTGCTCGCCTTTCTTGATGACCACGTGCTTCGGACCGAGCTCCATTATCCACCTCGCCGCCTGCACGAGATTCACCTTTTCCGACAGCTGGCGCGCCTCGCCGTCGTTGAGGGTGACGAGGTCGACTCTCGAGAGCAGCTCGAGCAGATCCGGACGCCGGCTCTGAATCCAGAAGTTCATCGTGTCGCAGGCGACGAGCTTTGGCCGCTTCACCTGGTTCAGCACATCGAGCTGGAGCCGCGGATCGATATTCGCGAGAAATACGAATGGCGCGAATATCG
>JAHFCS010000109.1 GCA_023249395.1 Gemmatimonadota bacterium | reverse complement strand
GGTGTGGGTCCCGGCAATACTCTCGCGGACGTGGTCGTTTATGTGTCGGCGGGCGACCAGGGCGCGCCTTCCACTCAGACCGCCGTCTACGACCAGAAAGGCTGCCAGTACATCCCGCACGTTGCGGCTCTGGAGGTAAATCAGCCGTTGGAGATTTTCAATCACGACCAGACTTCGCACAACATTCATCCGATGTCGAAGTTGAATCCGGAGTGGAACAAGTCGCAGCCGTCAGGTTCGCCGCCGCTCCACGTCACCTATGCGAAGTCTGAGTTCATTCCCGTCAAGTGCAACGTCCACCCGTGGATGCACGGCTATTTCGCGGTGCTGAACACATCGCATTATTCGGTCTCCGACGGCAACGGCAAGTTCATCCTGAAAGGATTGCCCCCCGGCAAGTACACTCTCACCGCGTGGCAGGAGAAATTCGGGACGCAGACCCAGGAGGTCACCGTCGGGAGTGGCGCCACCGCCAAAGCGAATTTCACATTCAAGGCTGTTCCTTACTGAGCGGGTGGTGGGGACATCCACGATGGGGCGGCACGAGGGAGCGATCGTAGGCAAGATATTCGCGATCCTGGTCACGATCATCACGATCATCTCGACGGCCATCTTCATTTCGCGCGTCTGGTGGCTACCGCCTGACATTTCCCAGCTCGGGGCGGGCATCGATCACCAGATGAACGAGACGATGGTATCGTCGGGCGTTCTGTTCGTCCTGGCTCAGCTCGTCCTAGCGTTCTTTGTCTGGCGATTTGCCGACAACAACGACCAGCGGAAGATCAAGATATTTCCGGGCGGCGCGACTCCGATGGTGGTGGTCGCGATCATCCTCGTCGGTGCGGAGATCCTGGCGCTTACGCTGGTGGGCTCGAGGGTGTGGGCCAGCATTTACGTGACGAAGTCGGATCCGAACTCGTTCACGATCGACGTTCAGGCGGAGCAGTTCGCCTACTACTTCAGATATCCGGGGCCGGACGGGAAATTCGGGGCGCTTCATCCCGATCTGATCGACGAGTCGAGCGGGAATTATTTCGGACTCGATCCGGCAAACGACACCACCGCGCGCGACGACATCGTCTCCGCGAGCCTGGTGATTCCTGTGAATCGGCCGATCCTTCTCCAGCTTCACGCCAAGGATGTGAGCCACGCTTTCTATATTCCGGAGCTGCGCATCCAGCAGGATTTTGTTCCCGGCCTCGTCATCCCGGTGCACTTCACCGCAACCCGCACGGCCAAGAGCGAAATCGTGTGCACCCAGCTCTGCGGGCTCGGTCATTACAACATGCGCGCCTATCTCGAGGTGATGACCGACGTAGACTTCAAAAAATGGCTGAATGACCAGTCCGCACAGTAGTCACGACGCGCCGCGCCAGAGCTTTCTGCGGAAGTACGTGTTCAGCCTCGATCACAAGGTGATCGGACTGCAGTATCTCGATCTTTCTCTGGTCGCTGTGACGACGGGTATGATCCTCTCCTGGCTCATGCGGATGCACCTGGGCTGGCCGACGAAGGCGATTCCCGGGCTGGGCGCGGTTGCGCCAGAAGCCACTGGCGGCATCATCACTCCGGAGTACTACCTGTCGTTGATGACGATGCACGGGACGATCATGGTGTTCTTCGTCCTGACCACGGCGCCGTTCGCGGGCTTGGGCAACTTCATCCTCCAGCTCCAGATCGGCGCGGAAGACATGGCGTTCCCCCGCTTCAACATGATGTCCTTCTGGGTTACGTTCGTCGCGTTCCTCGTTCTGCTGGCGGCCTTCTTCGTGCCCGAGGGTCCCCCGCTGTCGGGCTGGACCGCTTACGCCCCGCTCAGCGCGGTAGGGAAGGATGCCGGCCCAGGACAAGGATGGGGTCAGACGCTGTGGGTGATCTCCATCGCGATCTTCTGCATCGCGCAGCTGCTGGGATCGCTCAACTTCATCGCGACCACTTTGGACTTGCGGACCAAAGGCATGTCGCTCGCCCGAATGCCTTTCTCCACCTGGGCCTGGTTCATCACGTCCGTGATCGGACTCATCGCGTTCTCCGTACTGCTGCCTGCCTGCATACTGCTCCTGCTCGACCGCGTGGCTGGAACGAGCTTCTTCGTTCCGTCGGGGCTGGTCATTAGCGATCGGCTGCAGCCGCACGCTGGAGGGTCACCTCTCCTCTGGCAGCATCTCTTCTGGTTTTTCGGTCATCCCGAAGTCTACATCGCGATACTGCCCGGGTTCGGAATCATTTCGCACATCCTCCCAGCGGTCACGAGAAAACCACTGCTTGGACCGCGAGTTGTCATCGCGTGCATGATTGCGATCGCTTTTCTGAGCTACACGGTCTGGGGTCACCACATGTTCATGAGCGGGATGAACCCGCTCTCGGCGACTGTATTCTCGGTGCCGACGCTCATCATCACGATTCCGGCAGCGATCATGACGCTCCTCTGGATCGGAACTCTGTACGGGGCGAGAATGAGATTCACGACCGCTGCCCTGTTTTGTCTCGGGTTCATCTCCGTCTTCGTGAGCGGGGGAATCAGCGGTTTTTTTCTGGCGCAGCCCGCGATCGACAGTTACCTGCATGGCACCTACTTCGTCGTCGGACACTTTCACTTCGTGATGGGCGTCGCGTCGATGTTCGGCATTTTCGCCGGCACCTATTTCTGGTTTCCGAAGATGTTCGGGCGGATGATGAACGAGACGCTCGGGAAATGGCACTTCATTCTGACGTTCGTGGGCGTTTACTGCATCTTCATGCCGATGCACTATCTCGGGTTGGCCGGCAACGTGCGTCGGTACTCGGCATTCACGGTTGACTACATGAAGGGCTCCGTTCCATTGCACCGTTTCATCACGGTGGCCGCGCTGTTTACCGGGGCCGTGCAACTCATCTTCTTCTACAATTTGTTCAGGAGCCGTTTCCGCGGGCAGATCGCGCCAACGAATCCGTGGGAGGCGAGTTCTCTCGAATGGACAACGAGCTCGCCACCTCCTCACGACAACTTCGGGGGCCAGCACCCAGTGGTCTATCATGGTCCGAACGAGTATGGAGTCGCGGGAAAAGATGGCGACTACATCATGCAGAACTCGCCCGAGTCGGAGCCAGCGTCGGAGTCTGCTGCCTGATGAATTCCCTGTCCCTCGAATCTCGTCCGGAGCCTGCGCGGACAGGCGTCTGGGTCGGGATTGCGGCCATTTCGATGTCGTTTGCCGCGTATACGAGTGCGCTCATCGTGCGGCAGGGCGCCAACCCCGATTGGGTGCACTTCAGGCTTCCGCCAATACTTTTCCTCAACACGCTCGTGGTTCTCGCGAGCAGTGTCACGCTCTACGTCGCTCCCGTGGGGCGACCGCGAGAATCTCAGCTCGCGGAGCTACCAGCTGTTCGAGCGAGGCGAGAAATCAACTGGCTCTACGTCACGCTTGGTCTCGGTCTCCTATTCCTGCTCGGCCAAGTAATCGCCTGGCGTGATCTATCGTCGCAGGGGTTCACGCTTGCTTCGAGTCCGAGCAGCTCTTTTTTCTATCTGTTGACCGCGGCGCATGGGTTGCATCTACTGGGCGGTCTCGGTGGATTGCTCTACGTCGCGCACCGCGTTGCGCGAAGCAGTGAGTCGCAGGCGCTGCGCGCCTATCGAGCGGCGTCGCTTTATTGGCACTTCATGGCGGCGCTCTGGGTGTACATCTTCGTCCTCCTTGCAGTCCGGATCTGAGCGGAGCTACCGGTGAGCCATGCTGAGTTAACGCTAGACGAGGTCGGAGTGGCAGGCGAAGAGCGTCCGTACGGCTTCAAGTCGAAGAAACTCGTCATGTGGCTGTTCATCATCGCCGACGGGGCGACCTTCGGCGCGATCCTCTTCGCTTACGGGTACATCCGGGTAGGAAGTGCGGACTGGTCTAGGCCATTCGCCTTTATTCCGACGATCCGGAACGGAATCGTCATGACGTTCGTTCTGCTCACCAGCAGCCTGACGATGCTTGCCGCGGTCCGCGCTGCAGCGACGGGCCGAGTGGGGATGGCGGTTCGCTGGCTAGGTGCGACGATCCTTCTCGGCGCGGCCTTCGCCGCCCTCCACCTTCGCGAGTGGTTCGCGATGATTGCCGGGGGATGGAGCCTGAGCCGAAATCCGATGGGGGGCTCGCCACTTTTTGGCGCCGCATTTTTTGGAATCACTGGTCTCCACCTCCTCCACGTCATAACCGGAGTTGTCGCCATCTCCGTCGTCACGATTCTGTTTCGCCGAGGTCGCCTGGACGCGAGCTACATCGAGACGACGGGTCTTTATTGGCACTTCGTCGACCTGGTTTGGATGTTCGTGTTTCCGCTTGTGTACCTGATGAACGCCCGGTGAGTGGCACGGCGGAAAGAACCGCCTCCTCCGGGAACGTCGCAAAGACCGGTCCGGATTTCAGGTTTTACGTCCTGGTCTGGGCGGGGCTCATGGGCATCGTGGTGGTCGAGGTGATCCTGACTTACGCACGGCTCACACCGCGCGCTCTTCTGCTTGCGCTGCTGTCCCTCGCCGTGATCGAGGCGACTATGGCGCTCCTCTACTTCATGCACCTCAGGTACGAGCGGCGGATTCTTTTCTGGAGTCTCATACCGGCGCTGGTGTTCGTGCTCGTGCTTTTCGATCACCTATGGCCGGATGCATTTCGTCTGACTTCGATGAGGTTGCCTGTCGGCACGAAGACTGCGCCTCCTGGCAACGCTCCATGAATCGCTACATGCCAGGTATGTTGAGCGCGATGGTGGTCCTCATCGTGCCGGCGTTTCTGATCTGCGCGGGGCTCGCGGTCGCCGCCTATCGCAAGTGGAAAGCCCCTAACGGCGAATAACCGTTCACGCGCTGCCGCGGTCGGGAATAGCAATCATTGCGCGTGCGCGGAACGCAACCGGAATATCACAGAGCTGAAGCGTCGACGGCGTACTGCTACTCTGCTACCCCCTTCTCCTTCAAGATCCGCCAGACCTTTTCCGGCGTCATCGGGATCTCGATGTGTCGCACGCCGAGGTGCGATAGAGCGTCCACGACGGCGTTCACGATCGCGGGCGGGGCCCCGACGGTGGCCGACTCGCCGACGCCCTTCGCGCCGAGCGGATGGTGTGGCGATGGCGTCGTCGTCTTCCCCGTCTCCCACATGGGCGTCTCCATCGCGGTGGGGACCAGGTAATCCATGAAGCTGCCCCCCTGGATGTTGCCGCTCTCGTCGTAGCTGATCTCCTCGAGCAGGGCGGGCGCCATTCCCATCGTCAGCCCGCCGTGGATCTGTCCTTCCACGATCATCGGATTGATGATGTTCCCGCAGTCATCCACCGCTACAAAGCGTCGGATCTTTACCTCGCCGGTGCCGCGGTCGATGTCCACGACGCAGATGTAGCTCCCGAACGGGAACGTCAGGTTCGGCGGGTCGTAGTACGACACCGCTTCCAGCCCCGCCTCCATCCCCTGCGGATGGTTGGTGTAGGCCGCGAAGGCGATGTCCTGAATCGTCTTGAACTTTTGCGGCGCGCCCTTCACCGAGAACTTGCCGACTTCCCACACGAGATCCTCCTCGCTCACCTCCAGCAGGTGCGCGGCGATCTTCTTGGCCTTGTCCCTGATCTTGCGCGCCGCCATGGCGCCCGCGGCGCCCGCCACGGGCGTCGAGCGGCTGGCGTATGTGCCCAGCCCATAGGGCGCGGTGTCCGTGTCGCCTTCTTCGACCTCCACGTGCGCGGCCGGGATGCCGAGCTCCTCGGCGACGATTTGCGCGTAGGTGGTCTCATGGCCCTGCCCCTGCGACTTGGTGCCAAAACGCGCCGTGGCCTTGCCCGTCGGATGCACACGGATCTCGCACGAGTCGAACATCTTGATGCCGAGGATGTCGAAGTGCTTCGAAGGGCCGGCGCCCACGACCTCGGTGAAGCTCGAGATGCCGATTCCCATCAGCTCGCCGCGCTTGCGCTTCTCCGCCTGCTCCAGGCGCAGCGCCTCGTAGCCGATCATTTCCATCGCTTTCTTGAGTGCGCCCCGATAGTTCCCGCTGTCGTACTCCCATCCGAGCACCGACTGATAGGGAAACTGCTCCGGCGGGACGAAGTTCTTCATGCGCAGCTCCGCGGGATCCATCTTGAGCTCCTGCGCCAGCATGTCCACCATCCGCTCAATAGCGTGCACGGCCTCGGTCACCCGGAACGAGCAGCGGTAGGCGATGCCGCCGGGCGGCTTGTTGGTGTACACGCCATCCACTTCCGCAAAGGCATTCTTCAAACCGTAGGAGCCGGTGCAGATGGAGAACAGGCCAGCCGGGAACTTCGACGGATTGGCCGCCGCGTCGGTATAGCCGTGATCGGCAACCGTCTTGATGCGCAGTGCGGTCATCGTGCCGTCCTTCGTCGACGCGAGCTCAGCGTGCATGTGATAGTCACGGGCGAAGGAGTCGGATTGGATGTTTTCCATCCGGTCCTCGATCCACTTCACGGGCTTCCCGAGCAGTACCGACGCCGCGATCGCGATCACATAGCCGGGGTAGACGGGAACCTTGCCCCCGAACCCGCCGCCGATGTCCGGCGATATGACACGAATCTTTTCCTCGGAGAGGCCCACGTGGCCCGCCACAAGTGCCAGGACAGTGCGGATGGCGTGCGGGGCTTGTGTCGTCATATAGACGGTCAGCCTGCCGCGCACGCGGTCGAAGTCCGCCACGCAGCCGCACGTCTCGATTGACGTGACGTGGATGCGCGGGATGTAAATGTCCTGGGCCACCCTGACATCTGCCCCGGCGAACGCCTTGTCTGTCGCGGCGCGATCGCCAACTTCCCAATGGAAGATGCGGTTGTCCTTCTTGTCCTTTTTGTCGGTGCGCAACACCGGCGCGCCGGGCTCGAGCGCCTTGAAGGGATCCACCACCACCGGCAGCGGCTCGTAGTCCACCTCCACAGCCTCTACGCCGTCGGCCGCGGCGTAGCGGGTCGTCGCGATTACCCCCGCAACTTCCTGCCCCTGGAACATCACCTTCTCGACGGGCAGCACCATCTGCGTATCCGACATCAGCGTCGGCATCCAGTGCAGATTGTACTGCTTCAGCATCTCACCCGTGAC
>JAHFCS010000108.1 GCA_023249395.1 Gemmatimonadota bacterium | reverse complement strand
ACGGCTGCTCAACACCCTTCGCCAGCTCCGCGACCTCGGCAACACTGTCATCGTCGTCGAGCACGACGAGGAGACGATGCGTGAAGCCGATCACCTGATCGACCTCGGCCCGGGCGCAGGAAAGCACGGTGGACTGGTGATCGCCGAAGGAACCGTTGACGAGGTTTCGCGCAACGAAGCTTCGATCACCGGTCGCTATCTGCGGGGAGAGCTGTCGATTCCGGTTCCCTCGGCGCGGCGACCGAAGGACGCTGACAGGATCGTCCGAATCGAAGGGGCGAGAGAGCACAACCTGCGGAACCTCGACGTCGAGATTCCACTCGGACTCTTCGTCGCTGTCACCGGAGTGTCGGGCTCCGGCAAGTCAACGCTCATCGAGGACATCCTGCACCGCGCGCTCGCGCGTCACTTCTATCGCGCGCGCGTCATCCCGGGCGAGCACGATCGCATCGTCGGCCTGCAGCATCTCGACAAGGTGATCGACATCGACCAGAGCCCGATCGGTCGCACACCGCGCTCAAACCCCGCGACTTATACGGGACTCTTTACTCCCATACGCGAGCTGTTCGCCGAGATGCCGGAGGCGAAGATTCGCGGCTATGGTCCGGGCCGATTCTCCTTCAACGTGAAGGGCGGCCGCTGCGAAGCATGCGAGGGCGACGGTCTGGTCAAGATCGAGATGCACTTTCTCCCCGACGTCTATGTGCCGTGCGACGTCTGCAAGGGCAAGCGATACAACCGCGAGACCCTCGAGGTTCGCTTCCGCGGACTGAGCATCGCGGACGTTCTCGACCTGACGGTCGAGGATGCACTGGCATTCTTCGAGAACCAGCCACGCATCTACCAGAAGCTCCACACTCTCAACGATGTCGGCCTTGGCTACATCCACCTCGGTCAGAGCGCGACGACACTTTCGGGCGGAGAGGCGCAGCGCGTCAAGCTCGCGACCGAGCTCTCGAAGCGCGATACCGGCCGCACGTTCTACATTCTCGACGAGCCCACCACCGGACTGCATTTTGAGGATGTCAGGATGCTGCTCGAGGTTCTTCACCGCCTCGTCGATCGCGGCAATACCGTTCTCGTGATCGAGCACAATCTCGACGTGATCAAGACGGCTGACTGGATCATCGACCTGGGACCCGAGGGCGGTTTCCGCGGCGGTGCCGTCGTTGCCGCCGGGCCACCTGAGGATGTTGCGGCGGTGCATGCCTCCTACACCGGACGCTTTCTCGGCCGGCTCCTGAAGGCGCGCGCTCGCCGTAAGGCCGGCTGACCAAAGGCGAAGGAGAAGCGCACTCTTATGGTATCGCTCCTCGACATCATCGGACCAGTAATGGTCGGCCCGTCGTCATCACACACCGCGGGCGCGTGCCGTCTCGGGCTGCTCGGTAGGGGTCTGGTCGGCGGCACACCGCATAAAGCGGTCATCGAGCTGCACGGGTCGTTCGCGCGAACGGGTGAAGGTCATGGAACCGACAAGGCCGTCGTCGCCGGCCTGCTGGGCTTCCGCCCCGACGATGAAAGAATTCGCGAGGCGCTTCAGATCGCCGAGCGCGAAGGGTTGGACTATCGCTTCGAGAAGACGACCCTCGGCGATGCCATTCATCCCAACACCTTGCGAATGCGGTTGGAGCGAGCCGACGTCAGCGCGACGCTGACCGGCTCATCGCTTGGGGCGGGACGGGTGATCGTCAGCGAAATCGACGGCTATCCAGTGGAGGTGAATGGAAACTTCCATACCATCGTGCTCGTAGCTGAAGACAGGAAGGGCTCGATCGCACGGATTACCGGGATTCTGGCCGAGCACGACATAAACATCGCCACCCTGCGGCTGACACGAAAAGAGAGAGGCGGCGATGCGTTCATGGTCATCGAATGTGATGATCCACCCGGCGAAGCTCTGCGGGATGAGATCCGTGGCCTCGACTGGGTGCGTTGGGCTCGGCGTCTCGACCGCGTAGGCGGCGGAGGAGCGGGAAACTAGGATGTATCGCGCACTGGCAGATGCGATTCGGGACGCCGATGCTCGCGGCCAGACGCTGGCTCAGGTGGCGATCGATCAGGAAGCGAAGGACCAGGGGCGGTCGGCGGCGGAGGTTCGCTCTTCGCTGGCTCGGGCACTGGTCGTAATGCGCAGTGCGATTGGCGATGGTCTTGTAGGCGATCTTTACTCGGCGTCAGGTCTGGTGGGAGGGGATGCGGCGAAGCTGATGACCGGACCTGCGGGCCCGCTGGCCGGAACGCCGTTTCGTGACATCCTCTCGCGCGCGCTGGCGGTGCAGGAGGTGAACGCCGCGATGGGTGTGATCGTCGCAGCGCCAACGGCGGGTGGCGCCGGCATTTTGCCGGCAGTGATGACCGGTCTCGCGAAGGCGAAATCGGTGTCTGAAGAGAAGCTGGTGGATGGTCTGGCAACAGCCGGACTGATTGGAGCGGTAATCGCCGAGCGGGCGTCGCTTTCCGGCGCTGAGGGTGGGTGTCAGGCCGAGACCGGCGCCGCGGCGGGAATGGCGGCGGGGGCGGCGACGGAAATGCTCGGCGGCACGCCGCAGGAAGTGGGACATGCTGTCGCCCTGACGATGCAGGGGATGCTGGGGCTGGTTTGCGATCCGCTTGGTGGCCTTGTCGAGCTGCCGTGCGTCTTCCGCAACGCTACGGGCTCGGCGATCGCCCTTGCCGGGATCGAGATGGCGATGGCCGGGATAACTTTCGCCATACCGGTGGATGAAGTGATCGATGTGATGGGCGAGATTGGACGGGAAATGGACGTTCGCTACCGCGAAACAGCCGGCGGCGGTCTGGCGGCGACGCCGACCGGCAGGCGACTGGCCAAGGAGCGGCTTTACCAGATTCGCAGGTCAACCGAGTAGGAAGGAATTAACTGGTCATCGCCGGGCGAATTCAGTATCTTCGCGGACGATGGCCACTCCGAGGCACGCATAGACAATGAGCATCTTCGACCGCATAGCCAGACTCTTCCGCGCCAACGTCAATGACATGATCTCTCAGGCCGAACAGCCTGAGAAGATGTTGAACCAGATCATTATCGACATGCGCTCGCAGCTGGTGAAGGCCAAGCAGCAGGTCGCTGCGGCAATCGCCGACGAGAAGCGTCTCCAGGACCAGACTGCCGCTGAGCTGCGCGAAGCAGAGGAGTGGGAGCACCGCGCCATGCTCGCCGTCAAGGAGAATCGCGACGACCTCGCAAAACAGGCGCTGATGCGCCGCGGCGAACATGTCTCGCGCGGCCAGCAGATGCAGCTCACGTGGGAGGCGCACAAACAGGAGACCGATCGCCTCAAGGATTCGCTCCGCGGCCTGAACGACAACATCGAAGAGGCGACGCGCAAGAAGAATCTGCTTCTCGCAAAACAGCGGCGTGCGGAGGCTCAGAAGCGGATCTCCGAGACGATGTCGTCGATCTCCGAGAAGTCTGCCTTCGAAGCTTTCGCGAGAATGGAGGAGAAGATCGACCAGAACGAGCGTCAGGTCCGCGCACACGCCGAGATCGAGGGCGAGTTCACAGGCGACCGGCTGGCGCACGACTTCAAGCAACTCGAGCAGAGCGCAGGAAACGCGGGGGCGGATGCGCAGCTGCTCGCGCTCAAGCAGAAGATGGGGCTCCTCCCCGCACCGGCGCCCGACAACGCGAAGCAGCTCGGGACTGGCACGCCGGACGTCGAGGAGATCACGGAAGCCGAAGAGATCCCGGACGAGAAGACAAGCAGTTGAGTGAGGAGATCGCCGGGCGGATAAAGCTCGCGCCAATCCTGACGACCGTCATCCTCACCGTCCTCCTGTTGTGGATGGCGGGGACGACGGCCAGCGTGTTTCTGCTTCTATTCATCGCGATCATTCTCTCGCTCTACCTGGGAGCGGTCAGCGATTTCCTGGAGCGGCGCGCGCACGTCCCCGAGCGGCTCGCCTTCTTCCTCGCCGTTGTCGGTACCGTAGTAGCACTGGGCGTCCTCGTCGGCCTCCTGGTTCCTCCCGTCGTCGAGCAGACCCGCCAGCTCATCGATGTCCTCCCTGACTACATAACGAAGTGGGAACAGGGGATCGACAAGTTCGTGGCGCGTTTCCCGGCGCTCAGGAGCGTATGGCAACCTGGACAGCATCAGGCCCTGCACGCCGTGTACGAGCGGTTGTCGTCCACTGCCGGCGACGTGGTGCCCAAGGTCTTCTCGGTCGTCCAGGTGCTCATCGACTTGTTCGCCGTGATCGTGATGAGCATCTACCTGGCTCTTCAGCCGGGAGTCTATCGCGAGTGGCTCATCGCGCTCTTTCCCCCGGTGCATCGCGACCTCGTCCGCGACGTTCTGCGGGATCTCGCCGACACGCTTCGTGCGTACATCGTCGCGCAGCTGTCGGCGATGGCGTTCCTCGCGGCCCTCACAGCCTTCGGACTTTACGTCCTCGGCGTTCCATATTGGCTGACGTTCGGAATCTTCACCGGCCTGGTGGCGATCGTTCCTTTCTTCGGAACGCTGTTATCCACGACGGTCCCGGCGCTATTCGTATTGGGCGGTCCCAACGGCGGAACACGCGCTCTCTACGTCATCCTGCTCGGTGTGTTTGTCCACCTGGTCGAGGGCAACCTCGTCGCGCCGCTTGTGATGTCCAAGCGGGTCGAGCTTCCTCCGGTGCTGACGATCATGTCGGTTCTCGTGATTGGAAAGCTTCTCGGACCGCTTGGTCTCGTGATCGCGGTGCCGACGCTGGCGACACTGATGGTGATCGTCCGGCGCATTCTGATCAATCGCATCTACGAGGGAAAGGGATTCCGGAAGAGCACTCGCGATCGCGTCTTTGTACTCCGCGTCCCGGCTCCCGACGGCGGTGTCATCGTGCCGCCGACGCGAATGGAAGACGTCCTCGTCTACCGCCAGACCATGGAGATGGCCGTTCCGCCGCCGGTTGTAATTTCGGCCTAGGAGCTTGGACAGTAGCGGGCTCCGCCTCATCGAGCGCGACAAAATGATGGGGAGCGTTTTTTTCGGGTAGGTGATTCACGCCGCGTAGGGCGTACACTCCTCGCATGCCGGCCCTTTCGATCCGCTCGCTTCGGAAGTCGTTCCTGGTCGGCCCACCCGATTCGGCTCAGAGGACAGAAGCTTTGCTGGGAGTAGACCTTGACGTCGCAGAGGGCGAGATCCTCGGTATCGTCGGGAATGAATCGGCAGGCAAGACGACACTGCTCCTTTGCGCTGCCGGTCTGCTTCGCCGCGATGCGGGGTCGCTCTACTGGTTCGGCAAACGATTCAACGGTGGCGGATGCCTTCCGGGACTCACTTACGTCCCCGCCGTGGCGGCCTACTATCCCTTTCTCACCGTGCGAGATGTGCTCGACTACTACTGCAGCGCCGAGGACATTCCGGCGAGGCGTCGTCCGCGCACAATCGAAAGCGCAGCGGCCCGGCTCTGCCTCTCTGATCTTCTGGCGACGCCGGTGAGCCAACTTTACGGTGATGCCTTGAAGCGAGTGGGAATCGCGCAGGCACTGGTGGAAGAGTCGCGCGTGATTCTCCTCGACGCGACTCTCGACGGACTCGGCCCTGGTGCATCAGCAGCGTACCGGGCACTCCGGCAAGCGGCGACTCACGGCGTCACGGTGATCGCCACATCGCGACATGCAAGCACTCTCGCGCCCGTTGCAACACGCATTCTTGTGCTGGATGGTGGACGCGTCACGGGCACCTTCTCAGCCGAGCGGTACGGTCTCTACTCGTTCGGCGGCGATTCCGTCTTCGCCGATTCGGCCTCTCAAATGCGTCATATCGCCGAGCGCGTGCACTGACGATTGCGATTGACGCCTCCGCCTCCATTGCGTACCGTGCAGACGAGCCTCACAGTCATCCAGGCGCCGAACTTTTCCCCACGCAGCGACGAATCCCGGCGTCCACAAGCAGTCAGCCACTCCAAGGAGAGGAGGGAACGTCCATGAGATCGAAAGAGAGACCCTCTCGATACCATCTGGCTCGCGTAATTATGGTCACAACCCTCTGGTGCTCATTTCCGGCGCAGGCCCAGATCGGCGGCAAGGATATTACAGGATTTGATGCTGCCAGGCTCCGGACAGTGCTGGGCGTCGACTTTGCGACGTTGCCGGCAACTTCGGAGCAGAAGTCCAGAGTGATGTCCGGAAAGCAGAAGCATTACATCGTGTTTAACAGCGATCGCTTGTCAAACTTGGCGGCGGGATCGGACAAGTACTGGAACGGTACGGTTCTGGTCCCATCCCCCGAGAAGACGGGCCAGCTGATTCAAGTCTCCTTTAAGGAGAAGACATGGAGCTACTCTGGATGGTGGTACAAACACAAGGACGGCAGCATCTCCAGAATTCTCAAGGACGGTGCCGGATTCAAGGTTGGTGTCGTGACCATTGCCGGAGATGGTTTCACTATGGGGGTTGTCGATCTGGACCACGACGGGGTCGCCGAATCAGTGGAACAGGTTTTTCCCGGAGGAGGAGTCATGCTTCTGGTAGACCGGGCGGGCTTACGTATGCAGGAGGCGTGGCTTTCAGGTCACAATCCTTTTTGTACCCCTGAGAATTTCCCCTCCAAGAGTGCCCCTTCCAAGGGTGCCCCTGGGGATACTCCAGGTATCGGACTGCCCGAGGACGCCCGCGCGGCCATCGGCGTCTGCAGGAAAGAGGAAAGTCCCCGGATTTCGACCGAAAAACCTGCAACATCCGGGAGCGGGGCGTGGCGATCGAGTACGATTGACCAGATGTGCGAAGGCATCAAGGGACGACCGGGTGTCCCTGGGTTCGACTTGGCACGTGATGACGAAGCTCCATTAACAAGGGCAGTGGTTGAAGTCATAGTCAATGGCACGGATGGAAAGCGCGATGATGCGACGACGCAGGCAGCACGCTCTGTGGGTCTCTCTTATTTTGTCGCGTTAGCCGCAGCGACCGATTTTTTGGTTCACGAGATCAAACATCCGCTGGGACCTGGGCCAAGTCATCCTAATCCTCGCCCCCGCTCCGGCGCAGGATCCAGCGGCGGCTCCGCCCGCATGTCTGCCGAACCCTCTCCTGGGGAAACCATGGAGGAATTCTGTCGGGCGAACACTGAT